>JBBRSV010000049.1:0-29974 GCA_038245055.1 Chitinophagales bacterium
AAGCAATGGCGATGTGACATCAATATTACTTTTAAGAAAAAATGGCCGGGCATCGAGCCCGACCATTTTTAGCAAGAACTTCGCTGCTGGCTTCGTTCTATCAATATTATTAACAACTGACACAGTTTATTTTACACTCCCGGGAGGTTTTATATTTAAAAAAATTCTTTAAATAATGAGGAGGAATAAAGTTACAATAATTAACCTACCTAATTTATATACACGATGAAAGGCACTTTATTTGGAAACATTTTTATTTGTATCCCAAAATCTTAAGCATACTTTGCGCGCTTTGCTCCTTGGCATAAACCCAATCTATTAACTTGCCATTTTTATCCCGATCAAGTACAATATATTTTGGTGAGGGAATGAGGCAATGCTTTATACCACCATAGCCACTTATCTGATCCTGGTAAGCTCCTGTATGAAAAAATCCAACATACAACGGTTCTCCATTTTCCATTTTAGGTAAAAAGACTTCATTTATATGCTCTTCAGAATCGTAGTAATCATGGCTATCACAGGTTATACCGCCGAGGGTTACCCGCTGATATTCTGCATCCCATTTATTTATAGGAAGCATTAGGAAACGCTCACCAATTCCCCATGTATCCGGCAAAGTGGTTATAAAAGAAGAGTCAATCATGTACCAGGTTTCACGATCATTTTGTTTTTTCTCCTTAATGACACTATAAATATGCGCCATACTCTCACCAACAGTATAACTACCAAATTCAGTAAAGATATTCGGCATCGGCACTTTACTTTTTTTACAGGCAACTTTTATATTCCGAACAATTTCGTTGATCATGAACTGGTAATTGTAATTAAATCCCAGTGAATGTTTTATCGGAAATCCGCCGCCAATATTTATAGAATCCAGCTCAGGGCAAATCTTTCGTAACTGGCAATATAAGTTGATGATCTTATTAAGTTCACTCCAATAATAGATATCATCTTTAACGCCTTTATTTAAAAATATGTGAAGCATTTTTAATTCAAAACGGTGTTCATTCCCTTCTATTTCATCCACATAAAACTCCAAAATATCTTTGCTGCGAATGCCAAGGCGAGATGTGTAAAAAGGGAAAGTTGGTTCCTCTTCGGCGGCTACGCGAATACCTATTTTAAAAGGTACCCGTACAGATTTTCTATAGGCTTGTAACTCATCCTTATTATCAAGAACAGGAATAACATTGGTAAAGCCCGTGTTCAATAAACGGGCGATGCGCGCTATGTACGGCTTTTGTTTAAAGCCATTGCAGATGATGTAAATGTCTTTAGTTATCTTCTTTGCTTCATAAAGCTTATTAATAATTTCTATATCATAAGCATAAGATGTTTCCAGGTGAATGTTGCTCTTCAGCGCCTCTTCTACAATAAAAGAAAAATGAGAACTTTTGGTGCAATAGCAATAAAAATATTCTCCCTCATATTTATGTTTTTTAAAGGCATTTTCAAACATCTTCTTCGCCTTGTTTATTTGCATTCCAATCTTGGGCAGGTAAGTAAACTTTAAGGGAGTGCCGTATTTATCGATTAGGGCTTTTACATCTACTCCATTATATTGCAGGTAGTCATTTTCCAGTTTATAATCTTCCTGCGGGAAATTAAAAGTTTGATTAACAAGATCGAGATAGGAATTATCCATTAATTTTTATTAAGCTTTGAAAGAATTTTTACAAATGTAACAGAATGATATATTTTATGCATAAAAAAACCGTTCCACAAATGAAACGGTTGAATTAATAATTTTGAAATTTCTATTTAACAGAAAGAACAAGGTTTTTAAAACTTTCCGGTTCATTCATGGCCATATCAGCAAGTATCTTCCTGTTGAGTTCAATATTTTTTTCACCCAACTTGTGTATAAATTGGCTATAAGTCATTCCTTCTGCTCTTACAGCCGCATTAATACGCGCGATCCATAAAGTCCTATATTCTCGTTTCTTTAATTTGCGGCCAACATAACTATATGTCAAACCTTTTTCCATTACGTTTTTAGCAACGGTATATACATTTTTTCTTTTGCCGTAATAACCTTTAGCGGCTTTAAGTATTCTTTTTCTTCTTGCTCTTGATGCTACTGCATTTACTGAACGTGGCATAATTAATATTTTTAAAGTAACCCGAAAGTAATTGGGTTGATAATTTTTTTACGGTTTATTTCATTCTTAAAAGGCGCATAACAAATGGCCTGTTAGCAGCGCTAACGGTTCCTTTTTTACGCAAATTTCTTTTGCGCTTTGTTGTTTTTTTTGTTAAGATGTGGCGCTTGTAAGCTTTTTGAAATGTAATTTCACCGGTGCCGGTTACTTTAAAGCGCTTCTTGGCGCTGGAGTTGGTCTTTACCTTTGGCATTATTTTAATATTTTATTTTTACACCCTCGCCGGCGCCCCCGAACAGACGGGGAACTTATGGAGCCATGTGGGTAATATGTTTTATATAAAATCCCGCTTAGCAAAACATAAAACACTAAATGGGGTGCAAAAGTAGCAAATTATTTCTAAAGAATGAACAGTTATTGTAATTAATCCAGCTGCAAATGTATTAGGTCAACCAACTTCGGGTAGCAATTTCTTTTCGCCCGGTTCATCATCTTCATGAAGCAGATCATGCATATTCTGAACTTTAAGATGATCATACAACGAATGTTTATCAACGAGCATGGCAACAATACTCGCTACCAAACCGGCAATCATTAAATGAAAGATTACATTATGGCGATCAGTCATTTCCAGAACGAGAATTGCAGATGTGAAGGGCGTACGGGTAACGCCGGTTAAAAACCCAACCATACCGCACAAAATAAGGAGGTTAGCATTTGTTGCAGAAACCTGGAGCCAGCCAGCCATAAGCGACCCCACCCCTGCGCCGGCACCGAGCGATGGTGCGAAAATGCCGCCCGCAGCGCCTGTTGTAAAGCTTAAAATGGTACCGCCGATCCTATAAAGTGCCGTGTACCAATGAACGCTTTTTTCAGTTGTAAATAATGTTGTTGTCATTATTTCCTTGCCCGATCCAAGAATCCTGGGATCAAAAAAGAAAGCGATCGCCGCAATAATAAGGGCACATGATAAAACATATAATAAATGCTGGTATTGAAATTTGAAGCTTTTTTTCCATTGAAAAATAACAAGAATAATTTTTGACATGCCACTGCCGAGCAAGCCTGAAATAATAGCGACAAAAATTAGTGGAAAAAATATAAATGTTGAAAGATGTGTAACGTCAGGATAGCCCAGGTATAAATATGGACCCAGCAAACCCTGGGCGGTTAAACCGGCCACAATTACGGCCGTAAATAGAGCGGTCTTAAAATAGCTAATGTGCGTCTTGGTAAGTTCCTCCACGGCAAAAACAATTCCACCTAGTGGCGTATTAAACGCGGCAGCAAGCCCGGCGGCGGCGCCAGTCATGATCATGTTACGCTTTGAAATTTTGGGCCACCACGATGGAAGCCATTCATTAATTTTTCTAAAAACTGTGCCTGCAATTTGAATAGTAGGGCCTTCTTTACCGATAAGCCCTCCACCAAGTATCATCAGGAAGCTGGAGATAATCTTAACGGCGAAAACTTTAAGGCTTAATAATTTAGTTACCTTATTATCATCGCGAGGCGTGGCAAGTTCTATCGCAGCCATAACTTGTGGAATTCCACTTCCTTTAGCATAAGGAGCAAAACGCTTTACGATCCACCAGGCAAGAACAAAACAAACTGGTGTAAGAATAAATATTTGCCAGGAGTGAAAATGTATTACAGAGAAGGTGATACTTTCCAAAAAAGCAAAAATCCGGGAATAGAAAACTGCGATTAATCCTGAAATTAAAGAGGCAACCCAAAATGGAATTGCCTGCAATAGATTTTGTTTAAGTTTTTCATTTCTTATTCTGTCGAAAGCCCTTTTTAAAGTTTTTCTCACCACTTGTCCTTTCATTAATTTTTTACTTTCCAATTCATGTAATATATAAAAAATGCAAATTTAAGCCTTAGCATCCAAAATCATTTATTGAAAATAATTCAATTAGACTATTCGTCTTTATCTTCATTGATTTTAAAATTTTCGTTTGAAATTTATGGCACAACGATCTTCTTTTTTTCGAAGCATTTTACTAATAATAAATATCGGGGTAATCATCGCTTACCTTATCACTTGTCTTGCTCCATTTATCAATACTGCGGAAGATTGGTTTTTGGCTTTCCCGGGGCTTGTATTTCCATTAATATTCTTTGTCCTAGTTTTTTTTATTATTCTTTGGGCAATTTTAAGGTCTAAATGGGCGTGGATTTCTTTTATTGTTTTGCTTTTAGGTATTCAGCAAATACTAACGGTGTTCGCATTTAACCTGCCAAAAGAATTCTCTTATCAGAAAAAACCCCGCACATTAAGGGTGTTGCAATGGAACGTATCCGGTTGGGATAGCGAGCGTCATAATACAAACACGACGCTTCCGAAGATGATCGAATTAATTAAAAAACAGGACGCGGACGTCCTTTGCTTTGAAGAATTTTTTGAGCCATCAAGTACCAGTGACTTAAAATCCAACATCTCAATTTTTGTAAATCTGGGCTATCTGTATCATTATTTTATTCCTTCGGTTAATTTTGAAAATGATTACACTTCGGGCATTGGAATATTCTCAAAATACCCAATGATTGATTCTGCAAAATTTGATTTTAATAAAGAAAACAGGGGAGAGCATTTGCTTTATGCCGATATAAAAGTGGAAGATAAAATTTTTAGGATATTCGCGACACATTTACAATCAGTGCATTTTGTAAGCAGGGAATATGAGAGCCTTAGCAAATTGAAACGCGCACAAAAAAGTGGTTTAAAAGATTCGAGGACCATCATTTCCAAATTAAAAAAAGGATATCAATCAAGATATGCACAGGCAGAGCTGGTTAGCGAAAAAATAAGGGAAAGTCCTTATCCATCCCTAATTTGCGGCGATTTCAATGATGTTCCAAACTCCAGCGCCTATTTTAAAATAAGGGGAAATTTCCAGGATGCGTTTTTGGAGAAGGGGACATTTTTGGGACGAACATTCAGGTTTATTTCACCAACGCTTCGCATTGATTATATACTTGCAGATAAGAAGTTTACTGTGGCGCAATACCAGCGAATCCGGGTGCCATATTCGGACCACTTCCCGGTAGAAGCTGATTTAGATTATTAAAACCGACCTGGCAACTTGATTTCATTTTTGACCAATACGTCAAATAGATTCATAAAAAAATCCCCTTACATTGCTGCAAAGGGAATTTTATTTTTGAAGCGCAATACATGTATACGCAACTGTTAGGTATTATTAATAACCCATATCGCCCATTCCACCGCCGCCCATTGGAGGCATAGATGGTTTATCTTTTTCAGGCCTGTCGGAAATCACACATTCTGTGGTTAACAACATTCCCGCGATAGAGGCTGCATTTTCTAATGCGATGCGGGTAACCTTAGTTGGATCAATTACACCTGCACTCAGTAAGTTTTCGTAAACTTCTGTACGGGCATTGAAACCAAAATCACCTTTACCTTCTTTTATTTTCTGTACAACGATGCTACCTTCAATACCACTGTTTATAACGATCTGGCGAAGAGGTTCTTCAACCGCGCGTTTTACAATCTGGATGCCGGTAGTTTCATCTTCGTTGGCTCCTTTCAAGTCAACCAAAGCTTCAATAGCACGAATGTAAGCAACACCGCCACCCGCTACTATTCCTTCTTCAACTGCAGCCCTTGTTGCATGAAGTGCATCATCAACCCTATCTTTCTTCTCTTTCATTTCTACCTCAGTTGCTGCACCAACATATAAAACTGCAACACCACCGCTTAATTTAGCGAGACGTTCCTGTAATTTTTCCTTATCATAATCAGATGTTGTTGTTTCTATCTGAGCTTTAATTTGATTTACACGTGCAGTAATATCTTTCTTGTCGCCTTTACCACCAACTATTGTTGTATTATCTTTATCAATAGTGATAGAAGTTGCTTCTCCAAGATAAGTAAGGTCGGCGTTTTCTAATTTATAACCTTGCTCTTCGCTGATAACAATCCCTTTTGTAAGTACAGCAAGATCCTGTAACATTTCTTTTCTGCGATCGCCAAAACCTGGAGCTTTTACAGCAGCTACCTTCAACGTACCTCGTAATTTATTTACTACCAATGTTGCCAATGCTTCTCCTTCCAGGTCTTCTGCAATAATTACAAGTGGACGTCCACTTTGCGCAACTTTTTCAAGAATATGAAGGATATCTTTCATGGTAGATATCTTCTTATCATAAATTAAAATGTATGGAGTTTGTAATTCAGCTTCCATCTTTTCGCTGTTCGTTACAAAATATGGAGATATATATCCCCTGTCGAATTGCATACCTTCTACTACTTCAACAGTTGTATCGGTACCTTTAGCTTCTTCAACAGTTATAACGCCTTCTTTACCAACTTTCGTCATTGCCTGTGCAATTAACTTACCTATTGAGTCGTCGTTATTTGCAGAAATAGAAGCAACCTGCTGGATCTTATCTATTTTATCTCCAACGGTTTCAGACTGTTTTTTCAAATGCTCAACAACAGCGATCACTGCTTTATCGATACCACGCTTCAAATCCATTGGATTTGCGCCCGCTGCAACATTCTTTAAGCCTTCGCTGATGATTGATTGAGCAAGAACGGTAGCAGTAGTTGTACCATCACCAGCAATATCTGCCGTTTTGGAGGCAACTTCTTTTACCATTTGAGCACCCATATTTTCAATGGGATCTTCAAGCTCGATTTCTTTTGCAACAGTAACACCATCTTTGGTAACACTTGGTGCACCAAATTTCTTTTCAATAACCACGTTGCGGCCTTTTGGCCCAAGTGTTACTTTAACAGCATTTGCTAAAGTATCTACGCCCTTCTTCATCTTGTTGCGGGCTTCGATTTCAAAAAATATTTGTTTTGACATAATAATTATTAATTAAAGGTTTTTAAAATAGTGTTTAGCTGACTTTCATCAAAATATCAGAAGCTCTCATAATTAAATAATCTTCTCCTTCAAGTGTGATTTCAGTTCCGCCATATTTACCGTACATAACAGTATCTCCAGTTTTCCATTGTACGGGTATAAGGTTACCACTTTGCTCGCTGTATTTTCCTTTTCCTACAGCTATTACTTTCCCCTTTTGGGGCTTCTCTTTTGCTGTATCAGGAATTATAATACCGCCTGCAGTTTTTTCTTCAGCCGCATTGGGCTTTACCAGAACTCTGTCGTCACCGAGTTCTAAAATTTCTTTTGCCATAATAGTAAAATTTATATTGATTTTTGTAATTGGGTAGCAAATGTAACACGAATAATTGTACCAAAGCCCGGAATCAGTTTTGTTGTCATATATATAACATCACATGGCAGATTTGCAGGCAGGCGATCAGCCAAAATTTCATAACAAAGGAAAACGGGAGAAAGAGATTGTGAATTTCAGCCTTAACAAAAATCATTTTATTCCCCACTCTTTTTGCAGGTTTTGAAGCTCTGCTTCGGGTAAACGGCAACCCTTATAATGACCCATTGCCAGTTTCTGCCGATAGGCTTCGTAAAGCGTTACAGCGCACGCAACCGATATATTTAATGACTTAATAATTCCTACTTGAGGAATTATAAAATCACCATCAGAAAAGCGCCGGATATCTTCACTAACGCCATAAGTTTCATTTCCGAAAACCAGGGCTATTGATTGGGTCAGATCTAAACTAAAAACATCGGTAGAACTATTTCCAAGGTGAGAAGTATATATTTTTTGATAACGCTTTCTTATTTCTTCAAAACATTTTTCAGCATCATCGAATTGATGCACGTTTAGCCATTCTGCCGCTGTAGACGAACTACGGTATCCCCATTTTTTGTGGGGCGGAATCCTGTTATTTAAAATATAAACATCCTGAATACCTACAGCATCACAGGTACGCATAACCGCAGAAATATTGTGAGGATCAAATACATTTTCCAGCACCACTGTCAGGTCTGGCTGCCGGTGGCTTAAAACCGTCGAAAGTCTCTTATATCGCTCAGGTGTCATTTTTTGTGTCTTTCTTTCAAAACTTCTACAACATCATCAAGTTCCACATTTTTTTCACGCAATAATATTAGGTAATGAAACAGCAAATCGGCCGCCTCATTTACGAACAGTTTCTTATGATTATCCTTGGCCTCTATTACTAATTCGACTGCCTCCTCTCCCACCTTTTGAGCAATTGCGTTTATGCCTTTCTTAAATAAAGTGGAGGTGTAAGACCCGGACACGGGCCTCTTTTTTCTTCCGGCAATAATTTTTTCAAGAGACCTTATAAAATCTTCGGAATTATTTTCCTCGTTAAAACAAGTTTCAGCGCCAGTATGGCAAACATTGCCATCTGGTTTTGCCTTAATTAATAAGGTGTCAAAATCACAATCATTTTTGATATCGACAACATGCAGAAAATTTTTACTCGTTTCGCCCTTTACCCATAAACGTTGTTTACTCCGGCTATAAAATGTAACAAGGCCCGACTCGATCGTTTCCACCAGTGCATCGCTATTCATATATCCAACCATAAGCACCACATGGGTAGAAGCATCTTGAATCACAACAGGAACAATGCCTGCCGGCGATTTAGCAAAATCCACTCTTCTTATTAGTTCTTCATACTTTCTCGTCATAGTCTTACATTAATATTTTTTTCAAATAAAAATTGTTTCAATGCCTTAATCTCAATCTCTTTGTAATGAAATACACTTGCAGCTAAAGCAGCGTCAGCATTGGCATTGCTGAATACATCAAAAAAATCTTGTGCACAACCTGCGCCTCCCGAAGCGATTATTGGTACAAGAAGCTCCTGTGAAAAAAAGCCCGTTATATCTTCAGCAAATCCTTCTTTTGTTCCATCATTATTCATAGAAGTTAAAAGTATTTCCCCAGCTCCCAAATCAACACCTTGCTTTGCCCAATCAATTGCCGTTAACGATGTCTTTATTCTTCCTCCATTTAAATATACATACCATTTACCATCTCCTTCTTTTTTCGTATCTATGGCTAAAACCACACACTGGCTCCCAAACTCATCCGCCATTTGCCTTATAAGCCCGGGGTTATTAAATGCCGCAGAATTCACCGAGATTTTATCGGCACCATATTGCAATAATTCAAAAGCACTATCTACTGAGGTAATACCACCACCAACGGTGAATGGGATATTTATATGCTCGGCAACATTTTTCACAAGGTCGATCAATGTTTTCCGCTTTTCTACCGTAGCGGTAATATCAAGAAAAACCAATTCGTCTGCGCCTTCCCGTGAGTAATGCATAGCAAGTTCCACAGGATCACCGGCATCACGAATATTTACAAAATTTGTACCCTTTACGGTTCTGCCGTTATTAATATCCAGGCATGGTATAATTCTTTTTGCGAGCATCAACTATTCTTTAAAAAATTATCAATTTGTTGCATGGTTATTTTCCCTTCGTAAAATGCTTTTCCTATTATAGCTCCTCCGCATCCTGCATCCCGCAATGTCAACAAATCATCGTAACACGATACACCTCCGCTGGCAATAAGGTGGAGCGATGGAAACTCTTTCAAAATCTCCTTATATAAATCCATTGAAGGCCCTTGCATCATCCCATCTTTTGATATATCAGTACAAAAGATTTTATAGATATTCAGTTTAATAAGGCTTTGTATAAAATCAATGATGTCCAAATTAGTAGCCTCTTTCCATCCGTTTATTTTAATCTTCTTATCAAGCACGTCAGCTCCAGGCAAAAATCTTTCCGCTCCAAAACCGGCAATCCATTGAGCAAATAGTGCAGGATTTTTTATGATGATGCTTCCGAGGTTTGCCATTGAGGCCCCAGCATTAAAAACTGATTGTATGTCCTCAGTTGTTTTCAATCCACCACCGAAATCAATTTCAAGAGAAGTGCAACTGGAAATACTTTCAAGAGTCTGAAGATTTCTTTTTACCGCTCCATTTGCCCCATCCAAATCAACGATGTGAAGCCTTTTCAAACCTGCGTCTTCAAACCCTTTTGCAACATCCAACGGGCTGTTGCTGTAGATTATTTTTTTTGAAAAATCACCTTTGGTTAAACGGACACATTTTCCCTCAATAATATCTATGGCCGGTATTAATTCCATCTACTCAAGGTTTAAAAAATTTGAGATAATTTGAATACCGGCATCGGCCGATTTTTCTGAATGGAACTGAACGCCGTAAAAATTATCTTTATGCAGGGCGGCACTAAAAGGAATAAGATAATCAGTTGTCGCTATTGTTTGTTTGGAAAGCTCCGCATAATAACCATGTACAAAATATACAAATGAATTTTCCTTTACATTATTTAAAAGAGGCGATGAAAGGTTATAAATATTATTCCACCCCATATGTGGAATTTTAAAATGGCTCTCAGATTTTAAAGGATTAGTAAATTTTTTCACCGGCACATCAAAAATACCAAGGCATTTGGTATCTCCTTCTTCACTTCTATTGCAGAGCAATTGCAATCCCAGGCAAATACCCAAAACCGGTTGCTTTAACGATATTATTAATTCATCAAGAGAAGTCTTTTTTAAATATTCCATAGCTGAGGCTGCATTTCCAACACCCGGAAATATCACTTTGTCGGCTTCTTGTATTTCAAAAGGGTCATCAGTTACAACTGCGTTTACCCCTAACCGTTGCAATGCGTACAACACGCTCTGTACATTACCGGCATTATATTTTATTATCGTTACTTTCATAAAACACCTTTGGTAGTTGGCAACGAATTATTTTCAGGATCTCTTTTTATTGCCATCTTTATCGCCTTTGCAAACGCTTTAAAGATTGATTCAATTTTATGATGCTCATTGTCGCCTTCTGCCTTAATATTTAGGTTACATTTAGCAGCATCACTGAACGATTTAAAAAAATGATGAAACATTTCCGTTGGCATTTCCCCTATTTTTTCGCGCTTAAATTCTGCATCCCAAACAAGCGAGCTTCTTCCTCCGAAATCAATAGCCACCTGCGCAAGGCAGTCATCCATGGGAAGAAGGAAACCATATCTTCCTATTCCACGCTTATCGCCCAATGCAAGTAACATCGCTTCGCCCAGGGCCAGCGCCACATCTTCAATGGTGTGGTGTTCGTCAATGTGCAGATCACCAGTACAAATAATACTAACGTCCATGCCTGAGTGCTTTGCTAACTGATCCAGCATATGATCAAAAAATCCAAGGCCTGTCTTCGAGTTAGCCACACCCTGGCCGTCGAGGTTGAGGATAACCTCAATTTTGGTTTCATTTGTGTTTCTTGAATGGCTGATCTTTCGTGGCGGCTGTTTCAAAAAATTATAAATATCTTTCCAATCCTGTGTTTCCAGAGCAATTACTCCAGAAAGTTCCCTGGAGGTAACATTAAGTTCTCCAGCGCCAAGCTCATCATGGTTGTTTAGCCAGAATGCCCTACAGCCCAGGTTTTCAGCGAGTTTCACATCGGTAAGCCTGTCACCGATCACGAAAGAATTTTTTAAGTCATATTTTCCTTTGTCCAAATATTCGGTCAACATACCAATACCCGGTTTTCGGGTTGGCTTATTTTCTGAAGGGAAAGTGCGGTCGATGAAAATCTCGGAGAATATAATTCCCTCATTTTCCAAAGCTCTTAAAATAAAATGTTGAATTGGCCAGAAAGAATCTTCCGGAAAAGCTTTGGTTCCCAGGCCGTCCTGGTTCGTAACCATGGCTAATTCAAAGTCCATCTCTTTTACTATTTTGGTTAGGTATTCAAACATATGGGGATAAAACTCCAGCTTATTAAACGCATCCAACTGGTAAGTAGGAGGCGCCTCCCTGATTAAGGTGCCATCACGATCAATAAATAAAACTCTCTTAATCATTCTTGTAATTTTTAAGTGCCTCAATTAATGTCATATTTTCCACCGGAGTTCCAACAGTAACACGTATGCAATTTTCACATAAAGGTTCTTTGCTGCGGTTCCGTACAATTATTTTTTTCACCGATAAATATTGATATAATTTATCAGCATTTTTTGTTTTCATCAAAATAAAATTTGCATCCGACGGATATATCTTTTCAATAAAATCAAATTTCATCAGGTCTTGTTCCAGCAGTTCCCGCTGTACTACTGTTGTTTTAATATTCGCATTCACTTCTTTAATTCCTTCCAGCGCCTTTAGTCCCAGTTGCTGCGATGCAAGGTTGATGTTATAAGGCGGTTTAACCTTATTAAAAAGGTCGATTATTTTTTCCGATGCAAAAGCTAGTCCCAGCCGTAACGCCGCAAGCCCCCACGCTTTTGAAAGTGTTTGCATCACCAACAGGTTTTCATATTCCGTAAGCTCTTGCAAAAAAGTCTTTTGTTTTGAATAATTAATATAGGCTTCATCAATGATTAGAATGCCGGGGAAATTATTTAATAAAGTTTCAATATCAATCCTGTTCAAATTATTACCCGTAGGATTGTTAGGTGAGCAAATAAATAAAAGCTTTGTTTTAGAATTGATTTGCTCCAAAATTCTGTCTACATCCAACTGAAAATCCGAATTAAGATTAATTTCCTTTACCGCAACATTATTAATATTAGCACATACTTTATACATGCCGTAAGTTGGCGGGCAAATAATCACATTATCAGATGCGGGCTCACAAAAAATTCGAAATGCAAGATCAATTACTTCATCACTGCCATTACCTACGAAAATATTTCTCGGCGGCACGCCTTTGATTTTCGAAAGCGCTTCCTTTAATTCCCATTGTAATGGATCAGGATAACGATTAAAATTTTCATCTAACGGTGACCCATAACTATTTTCATTTGCATCTAAAAAAACTGAGGCATCGCCTGAATACTCTGTCCTGGCTGAAGAATATGGCTTCAGCGATTTTATATTTTCACGCACCAAACTATCGATATTAAAAGTTGTCATTTTTGAATCTTTTTCATACGAATACTCATAGCATTTTTATGCGCATTCAATCCTTCTGCTTCAGCCATTTTTTCTACAGCAAGACCAATATTTTTTATACCTTTTTTATTGACTCTTTGAAAGGTAATTTTCTTCACAAAACTATCAACGGATACACCACTAAAAGTTTTTGCCGTGCCGCTTGTAGGTAGCGAATGGTTTGTTCCAGATGCATAATCACCAGCACTTTCAGCCGAAAGGTTACCAAGAAAAACGCTTCCTGCATTTTTTACATGATTCGAAAGTCCCATTGCTTTTTTTGAAGCGATAATCAAATGTTCGGGCGCATACTGATTTATAAATTCAAATGCCTTTTCTTCCTTTTCAATCACTAAAAATCTACGGTTTAAAAAGCTTTGCTCAATAATATCTTTTCTTTCAAGAGAAGGTAATTGCTGATGAATTGCATTTATAACATTGTCAACGATTTCCCTACATGATGCTACGAGAACTACCTGGCTGTCGGCCCCATGTTCTGCCTGGCTCAAAAGGTCTGCGGCTACAAATTCAGTATCAGCCGTATGGTCAGCATATACAAGAAGTTCGCTGGGACCTGCGAGCATATCAATTGCAACGCCGTCGAAATTTACCAGCTTCTTTGCGGCTGTAACGTACTGGTTACCCGGACCAAAAATTTTATCAACTTTTTCAATCGTCTGGGTGCCATAAGCCATTGCTGCGATTGCCTGTGCACCACCGCCTTTATAAATATTTTTAAGCCCAAGAATTTTTGCAACATATAATATAGCGGGGTTTACATTACCATCTGAACCCGCAGGAGTTGTTACTATAATATTTTTGCAGCCCGCAATTTGAGCAGGAATTGCAAGCATTAGCAAGGTGGAAAATAATGGTGCACTTCCTCCCGGAATATATAAACCTACTTTTTCAACCGGCAAACTTTTTCTCCAGCAAACAACCCCTGGCGACGTTTTAGTTTTTTTTATTTTTTGCTTCTGACCTCTATGAAATTTTTCGATATTTTTTTTTGCAAGCCAAATTGCCTTTTTCAAATCCTTATCAACGTCGGCTGCCGACGCCTCAATTTCTTCCGCTGTTACCCATAATTTTTCAACAGCAAAACCATGAAAGTGCATAGAATAATCTTTTACGGCAACGTCTCCATTTTTCTTTACGGTATTAATAATATCCATCACCGTTCCATCAAGATCCTTTGAATTTATTGACGGTCTTTTTATTATTTCCGGCCATTCCGATTTGGAAGGATTTATAAGAATTGTATTCATTTTATTTCTCTTTAAAGTATCATCTTTTCAATTGGAACTACCAAAATTCCCTGGGCTCCAAATGATTTTAATTTTTCAATGATCTCCCAAAACTCAATTTCGTTTACTACACTTTGAACACTACTCCAGCCCGTTTCAGCAAGCGGAACAATTGTTGGGCTTTTCATTCCCGGCAGCACAGCAGCTATATTTTTAAGCTGGTCATTGGGAGCATTCAACATAATATATTTATTATTACGTGCCGCTTTTACCGCATCTATACGCATCAGCAATTTGGAAAGTATTTCCTTATTTTCTTTTGATAAATTTTTATTTGCCGCGATAACTGCTTCTGATGTTAGGATCACTTCCACTTCCTTTAGTCCATTAGTAAAAAGCGTACTGCCGCTGCTCACCAAATCACAGATAGCTTGTGCAAGCCCAATACCGGGCGCTATTTCAACTGATCCACTTATTTCATGAATTTCAGCATTAACCTTTTGAGCGGTTAAAAAATTTTGCAAAAGAGTTGTATAGGATGTTGCGATCTTCAAATTTTGCAAGTCTAACACGGTTTTGTAATCCATATTCTTTGGCACCGCGATGCTCAACCTGCAACGGCCAAATCCTAATTTACTTACTACTTCAATGTCTTTGTTTTTTTCGTACACTACATTCTCGCCCACAAATCCCACATCCGCCACACCATCAAAAACGTATTGAGGAATATCATCGTCACGTAAAAAATAAACTTCGACGGGAAAGTTAAATGCCACGGCTTTCAATTGCCTGTTACCATTGTTTATTTCTATACCACATTCTTTTAAAAGTTGCAAAGAGTGATCATAAAGACGCCCCGATTTCTGTACCGCTATTTTCAGCATTATTTATTTTTTAAATGAAAAAAGGCTCACTTTTCAGTAAGCCTTTTTTGAAAATATGTTTCACAACATACCAATCAACATAGCTTACCTTTCGATAAAAAATGATGATGATGTATGTGTAAAGATTTTTTCATTATTTCCACAAAGAAAGGCATGAAAATTAATTAAAACAAAAAAAGTTTTCAAAGCGTCCAATATTTAACCAGATTATTGAAGGATAAAACTACTAACCCTTGTTCCGTAAAAAATTAGAAAGGATCCACTTTCACACCGATACCATTTAGACCGCTATAAATTATTTTTCCATAATCAAAGGTGACTCCTTCGGCTACATCTTCTGCAAGCAATAGCGGGCCATCCATGTCCACATAATCAACCAGCGGCAGAAGTTGCGCAATTGCTCCCGTACCAATAGAACTTTCATTCATGCTTCCCAACATCAATTTCATACCCAATTCGCGTGCATTTGTTATCATACGAAGAGCAGGCGTAATACCACTGCATTTGGTAAGTTTAATATTTATGCCATGAAAGTGACTGTCGCATTTTTCAACATCATGCTCCGTCACACAGCTTTCATCAGCTATCAGCGGAAGCGGTGAATTTTCATATAAATATTTCATCCCTTCCCAATCATCTTTCCCCAAAGGCTGCTCAATAAATTCAACATTCATGTCTTTAAAAACATTTATTTTTTCCAACGCTTCAGTTACGGTCCATGCTGCATTTGCATCAATTCTAAAAATAGAAGTTGTATGTTTTCTTAATTCAGAAATAATACGAACATCATTTTCAGTACCCAATTTTATTTTATAAATGGGCCACGGTTTTTCTTCCATTTTCAGCACCATATTTTCGATCGTATCGATGCCAATAGTAAAATCAGTTAATGGATTATTTAAAATATCAAGGTTCCAAAAAGAATGTAAAGGCTGTTTTTTAAGTTTACCATAAATATCCCATCCGGCCATATCAAGCGCGCAAACTAAAAAAGGATTTTGCGGAAAAAGGTGGTGCAAATAATGCCAATATCTTTCAGGATGCGTAAGTGCAAATTTTTCAAGGAGATTTCTTTTCGCCTCAATGTCGTTGATCATTGATTCAACGGAAACATTGTAATAGCCGATTGCAGGCGCTTCTCCATATCCTTTAACCCCAAAATATTCCAGTTCAACAATAAGTGAGGGCTGGTGAGTTTTGGTTCCTTTAGAAATTGTAAACGGGTGTGAGAAAGGAAGGTTTAACGATTTATATTTTACCCCTAACCCCTGAAGGGGAACACGTTTGTTCGTTATCAAAGTTGTATTTTTTGCACAGTAGTTTAGGATTTATGGATTGCGGTTATTATGATTGATTCAATTTCTATCTTAAGTTTTTTGATTACGGTTTCATTATGTTTACAAACATCTTCATTTGAAAATCTTAATATTCTTAAATTAATTGATTCCATAAATTGATCTCGCACTTTATCATTACTTTTTGCCTCACGGGAATTATGTACGCTTCCGTCTATTTCTATGACAAGTTTCAATTTATGACAATAAAAATCCGCAATAAAATTTGATATAGGATGTTGTCTTTTAAATCTAAACTCAGAAAAATGTTGTTTAAGTAACCTCCAAAAAATTGTCTCTGATAGAGTTGGTTCCTGTCTTAATTTTTTGGCATTTGCAAAAATTATAGAAGAACTTCCATAAAACATCGTTGTTCGATGCTCATGAATGGATTTATCACTTTTAGGACCTGAAGTTGTTTTCATTTTATAAAACTATGTTCAAATTTTTCAATTACTTGCAAGAGCTTCCTTGGAGACGTTTCCCCCTTTAGGGGCTAGGGGTTACCTTCCACTTTCCTTTACATATTTTTTTATTTCCTGGTTGAAGCTTTCCTCTTTGATTAAATCTTCCAGGTTAATGTGCATTCTGTATCCCCAATAATTATCAGCATTTGAAGGGTCATTAATTCTTTCATTATGCGGATTTTCTCTTCTTATTTTTTCGTTCATTCCCATTAAATCCTGCAAAAGAAAAATACTCCACATGGCCGGGGAATATAAGTGTTGCAAAATTATTTCTTTGTTAATCCATGGCTCACAAAAAAATGGTGCCTCACCATAATGGCCTAAGATATAATTATAAAATTTTTGTGTCTTATTTCTATCTTCTTCCCACCAGCCACGAATAGTGCTCATGTCATGTGTAGAAGGAGTCACGACAGCCAAATAAGGAGAATTTTTTGGATGAAAAAATTCAGCATTTAAATCTTTCGGCATGCGTTCTATTTCAAGACTTAAGATGCCCAATTCTTTCATCACTTCCGGAACACAATTGGGAACCATGCCAAGATCTTCTCCGCAAATCAGCATGTTCGTACTTCGCTTTAATGCAGGTAATTTTTTTAGCCCTTCCTTTCTCCAAAAATCATCTTGTCTTCTAAAAAAATAGTTTACATAAAGTTCATACAAGCCGTTCCTGGTTTGCTCCTCTAATTGTTGAAAGGAAGATGTATTTTCTATTCCAAATCTAAAATAAAATTTTCGGGCTCCCGAGTTTTCAACTTCAAAAAGAATCACATTGCTTAATAAATTAAATAAGCCTTGCATGAGATGATCTTTCTCATCAATTGAATTTTCAGCAAAATATTGCGCTACTTTTTGTTGCGTGTTAACCGCTTCATTTAATAAATACTGACCATGGCCAATACTTTCGAGAAAATTTTCCTTTACATATACGGCCTTCTCCTGGAATATCCATCCGAGAATTTCATCGGTAATAAATGGTTTGCAATACCTGTCGTGATCAAACCAGATATTATTATTTTGGAATTCAGAAATATCAACCGGAATTGATGGAATAAACCTGCCCATAATTCCTTCAACAGACTTTAAAGGAATGCTCCAAATTCTAAAAAAACCAAGAATATGATCTATACGAAATGCGTCAAAATAATTGCTCATCTGGTCAAACCGGCGGCGCCACCATTTGAAGCCATCCTCTTTCATTTTATCCCAGTTATATGTTGGAAATCCCCAGTTTTGTCCCTTTAATGCAAAATCATCCGGCGGCGCACCCGACTGCTCGTGCAAATTATATAACGAAGGATTTGTCCACGCATCACAGCCATGGCGGTAAATCCCAATTGGTATATCGCCTTTCAAAATAATTTTTTGATTATGCGCATAATCAGTGGCAGCCTTCATTTGCAAATGAAGGTGGTATTGAACAAAATAGAATAATGCGATGCCATCGTAATGAGTAGTGGTTGGCGCTACGAGCTTTTGAATTTCAGATTCATTATAAATTTTATAGCGTTTCCATTTATTAAAATCCGGTGTTTTATTTTTATCACGCAAATAACAAAATGCAGCATAAGGCACCAGCCAATGGCGGTTCAATTCAAAAAATTCAAAATAATCCACGTCATTTTGAAAAGCTTCTTTTGATGCGAGATATAACTCTTTTAAGACTGACCACTTAAATTTCATCACCTTTTCATAGTCAACAATGGGTAAATCATTTAATTGCTTTTGCTTTTTCTTTAAAGGCTTTACAATGTGTGAAAATTCTTTGCCGGCGATTTTTTCAAGATTGATAAACAGCGGGTGCATTGCAACCGCGGAAATGGCAGCGTAAGGGTATGAGTCGTGCCAGGTGTGCGTTGCAGTAGTATCATTAACGGGAAGTAGTTGAATTAATTTTAAGCCGGTTTGCTTTGCCCAATCGATAAGTAAGGGTATATCAGTGAACTCGCCAACACCAAAACTTTTTTTAGAACGCAGGCTGAAAACAGGAATTAAAACCCCGGCACCCCGCCAATGAATAACAGGGCACCTAACAAAACCATCATGAACAATTGTTAGTTTAACGGCAGGCTCGCTTTTGCGCAAAGGCCGGTTTTCTCCATCCTCAAAGCGTGTAATTTTTTTTTGATCCAGGTTATAAATACCATATTTATAAGTAACGGGCCATTCATTTTCATTAAGGCAAACTCGTGCAATAAACCAATCATTTTTTGGAATGAATAATATAGGATCGGTATTGCTCCAATTTTTTATACTCCCGGTAGAGCCACACATACAGATAACTTCTTCGCTTTGCAACAAGGGCGCTTTTACCCTGAACTCATGCGTAATTTTTTTTGAAAAAGCGGGTTTTACTTTTGTTACAGGTGGGAGTAAAACCTGGCTAAATGGCCTTGTAAAAAAAACGCTTCCTAAATCGCCGGCGCCGTTCCATGCATCATAAACGGAAATTGATTTAGATTTAATTTCAGATAAATCAATGGTTCGATTTTCTTCTCCATCAAAAATTATAGCTCCATCTCTATCTCTTAAAAAATATTCATAAATAATTGTATCGTCAAAGCCTGCCGGCAATTCAATTTTTACGTGCCAGTAATC
This sequence comes from Chitinophagales bacterium, assembly GCA_038245055.1. Taxonomy (GTDB): domain Bacteria; phylum Bacteroidota; class Bacteroidia; order Chitinophagales; family Chitinophagaceae; genus Ginsengibacter. The sequence continues at coordinate 19,502 of JBBRSV010000049.1, forward strand.
TTCATTTAAAAATGATAATTCAATTGCTGAATCGGAATTATTATTTCCCATTAAATCGTTGTTACCGGAAATACAAAGAACCTGGCCAAAAACTGTATGAAACCGTAAGTAAAAATGAATAGTCATTAAGTTGGTATTAAAAGTTGGCAATTTAATCTCTTTACGCAACAATGAAAAATATACGGCATTAATTAAAGAGCTCTGAAATAAATTAATGAAAATTTATTGATGCAACCAGGGAAAAGATGATTCAATTTTTGCGCATAGTTTAAAAAAGAAATCGATTTTTTTTCTTTTACATGCCATTTATATTTTCAATGAGGTTATAAAAAAAGAGGTTGCAAATTTTGCAACCTCTTTATATCTTAAACCTTTAAACTGACTTATTATTTTACTTCTTCAAATTCCGCATCGGTAACATTATCATTTGCATTTGCTGTGGCTTCTTCATGGGGTTGTTGTCCGCCATTTGCCTGACCGTCGCCATTTCCGTTTGCACCTGCTTCTTGCGTTGCTTTGTACATTTCCTCGCTGGCAGCAGTCCATGCAGTGTTCATTTCTGCAACCGCAGCATCTATGGAAGAAATATCCTGGGATTTATGTGCTTCTTTTAATTTGGCAAGCGCAGCTTCAATCGGTGCTTTTTTATCTGAAGGAATTTTATCTCCGTATTCTTTAATTTGTTTTTCGGTTTGAAAAATCAAACTATCAGCCTGGTTTACTTTTTCAATTTTTTCCTTCGCTAATTTATCAGTTGCTTCATTGGCTTTAGCTTCGTTTTTCATTTTCTCAATTTCTTCTTTATTCAAGCCACTTCCAGCCTCAATTCTAATGTTATGAGTTTTACCGGTTCCTTTATCTTTTGCTGATACATTTAAAATACCATTTGCGTCGATGTCAAATGTTACTTCTACCTGGGGAACACCTCTTGGTGCCGGTGGAATACCGTCAAGGTTAAATGTGCCAAGGCTTTTGTTTTGATTCGCCAGCGGCCTTTCTCCCTGAAGTACATGAATCTGCACGCCCGGCTGGTTATCACTTGCTGTTGAAAAAGTTTCCATTTTCTTAGTAGGAATCGTGGTGTTGCTTTCGATTAATCTTGTCATCACGCCACCCATTGTTTCAATACCAAGAGAAAGAGGTGTTACATCAAGTAACAAAACGTCTTTTACTTCACCCGTTAATACGCCACCTTGTATCGCTGCACCAATTGCAACTACTTCATCAGGATTTACTCCTTTATTAGGTTTTTTTCCGAAGAATTTTTCAACGATTTCCTGAACTTTAGGAATACGGGTAGAACCTCCTACAAGAATCACTTCGTTAATATCTGAAATGCTAACTCCTGCATCTTTAACCGCAGCTTCACAAGGCTTTAAACATCTTGCAAAAAGATCGTCAGCCAGCTTTTCAAATTGTGACCTGGTAAGTTTCTTAACCAAATGCTTTGGAACACCATCAACCGCTGTTATGTATGGAAGATTTATTTCTGTTTCACTTGAAGTTGATAATTCAATTTTTGCTTTTTCTGCAGCTTCTTTTAAACGCTGCCAGCTCATTGGGTCTTTATGAAGATCGATGGCTTCGTCCTTTTTAAATTCAGCCGCAAGCCAATCCATAATTACTTTATCAAAATCATCACCACCGAGATGTGTATCACCGTTGGTAGATTTTACTTCAAAAACGCCATCGCCTAATTCCAGAATAGAAATATCGAAAGTACCTCCACCAAGATCAAAAACAGCAATTTTTTGATCAACACTTTTTTTATCCATCCCATAAGCAAGGGCTGCCGCAGTAGGTTCATTTATAATTCTTCTTACAGTTAAACCGGCAATTTCACCAGCTTCTTTTGTTGCCTGCCTTTGAGCATCATTGAAATAAGCAGGAACCGTAATTACCGCTTCAGTCACTTCCTGGCCCAGGTAATCTTCTGCAGTTTTCTTCATTTTTTGAAGAATCATTGCGGAAATTTCCTGTGGCGTATATTGCCTGCCATCTATGTCAATACGAATTGTATTATTATCACCTTTTACAACTTTATAGCTCCAGTGGCCCGCTTCTGTAGTTACCTCATCCCACTTATGCCCCATAAACCGCTTCACACTCATGATGGTGTTTAAAGGATTAGTAATGGCCTGGCGTTTTGCAGGATCGCCTACTTTACGCTCACCATTTTTTAGAAAAGCAACAATACTCGGCGTTGTACGACGACCTTCATCATTTGCTATCACTACGGGTTCACTACCTTCCATCACTGCCACGCAGCTATTTGTTGTTCCCAAATCAATACCTATAATCTTTGCCATAATCTTGATTTTTTTTATTGAAAACATATTGACAAGGTTTGTGCCAATGGATGAAATATGCAAAAATGGCAGACATTTTTGTTCACTAAAGAATTCAAACAACAAATTATTGAAAAGAAAAACGAAGAAAATTAATAGATCTATTCTTCCAGGGCGTTCACAACTGTATTCGTTGTTTTAAAAGTAAAGTGCTTTTGAGATAGATAGCTAAAAGTGACTATCAAAATGGTGGCAAAAACTTTGGCTATGGTAGGGAAAAAATTCATGTATTGAACCAAAATATTAATAATGGCATAGTTAAGAAAGAGGTTGATCGCAACAATTAAAACGTACCTGAATAGTTGGATATGGCTGCGCAAATAAGATGCTTTGAAAACAATATATTTATTCAATAAGAAACCAATGGGAAAGCTTACACTAAAAGCCATTACCAAAGCCGCGTTATACGGTTTAATGGCCACGAAACCAATATTTAAAATTTGCTTGCGAAGGATATAATTAAAGGAAATATAAAAAAGAGCAATATCAAGCACTGTGTTACTACCTCCGCAAACTGCATAACGGAAAGTTTGCAAAGGCATAAATTTTCTAAAAGGCGGGTAGAAATAATCTATAAATGAAATGATCTTTTTGCGCATTTTTTTTATGAAATGATTATTAACTAAAATTCCCAATCAATAAATGACCAGGAATTTCTAAATAAATCTTTCCGGGAAATTTATCTTATTACATAACGCAACCCAATTCCTAAAGCAAGGTAAGAGCCAGAACTCGGTGCTATATTAAAAAACGGATCAAGGCCCAGACTAATATCTATTGGTGCATCTGCAAACTTGTAATCCAACCCGCCAGTTAGCCTCAATGCAAAACGGGTTTCGCTATTCCTGCCGGTTCCAAAACCGAGCATAGCGCCGCCGCCAACAAAATATTGCAAACCATCGACACTCGTTACAGGCCCCTGGTATTGATAGAGTCCTTCGAGGCCTAACCCACCACTAAAAAAAAGAAGCGATCCTTCCACAGCCGTATTTGGAGTAAGTGTATGACGGATATTCAGACCACCAACTGAACCATCGCCAGCGTAAAATTTAGCACCGACCGCAGTTGAATAAGTTTGAGCACTTATACCCGATATCGCCAGGAAAATTATTGAAGTTAATAGGATTGTCTTTTTCATGATGTATTTTTTAATAATGCTTTTATTTATGTAGGAAAGCTGCAAAAGTATTTAATTAAATAATTCTATATATAATTTTTATAGGTTTAGGCCAGTTATAACAATTGATTGCGGAGCTGAAAAGTATGTTGAATTTAATTGTACAATTCTTCGTGAAGCGTTTTTATTCTTTCATCAGACAAATATTCATCGTAAGTGCACAACCTGTCGATAATACCTTTCGGCGTGAGTTCAATAATACGATTCGCAACAGTATCCATAAACTGGTGGTCATGAGTGGTTAATAATACAACACCGGGAAAGGTTATCATTCCGTCATTAAATGCAGTGATGCTTTCGAGGTCGAGATGGTTGGTGGGCTCGTCAAGTATTACAATATTTGGGTTTTGCAACATCATTCTACTAACCATGCATCGTACTTTTTCTCCACCGCTTAGTACCGAAGTTTTCTTCTTTATTTCATCACCGCTAAAAAGCATCTTGCCCAGAAAGCCTCGCAAAAAATCTTCATCCACGTCAGTGTAATGGTCCGGTACATATTGCCTGAGCCAATCCATTAAGGTGAGATTTCCTGTAAAAAATTCGGTATTGTCATTGGGAAGATAAGCGGTAGTTATTGTCGTCCCCCATTCAAATTTTCCACTATCTGGCTTCATCCTGTTATTTATAATTTCAAAAAATGTGGTCAAAGCCACCGGGTCTTTACTCAGGAAAGCAATCTTTTGCCCTTTCACGATATCAAAATTCACGTTATTAAAAAGCATTCTGCCATCAACGCTTTTAGTAAGTTTTTGCACATTCAGTATCTGGTTTCCGGGGTCACGTTCGGGTTTAAAAATAATTCCAGGATATTTTCGGTTGCTCGGCGTAATATCTTCAAAAACCAATTTATCCAACGCCTTTTTTCTGGAGGTTGCCTGTTTACTTTTAGAAGCATTAGCGCTAAACCGCGCAATAAACTCTAATAGATCTTTTTTCTTTTCTTCAGTTTTTTTATTCTTATCGCCGGCCTGTCTTGCTGCCAGTTGGCTGCTTTCGTACCAGAAGGTATAGTTACCCGTATAAATTTTTATTTTTTGCTTGTCAACATCCGCAACATGTGTGCACACCGCATCTAAAAAGTGACGATCATGACTTACAACAAGTACAATATTTTGATAATCTGCCAGGAAATTTTCCAGCCAGGAAATAGTTTCTACATCAAGATTATTTGTCGGCTCATCTAATAATAAAATATCAGGATTTCCAAATAAAGCCTGCGCAAGTAACACCCGCACTTTAATGTTTGCGCCAATATCTTTCATCAGCATCTGGTGCAACTCTTCGGGTACGCCCAACTCATTTAAAAAAGTAGCTGCATCGCTTTCTGCAGTATAGCCGCCCATTTCGCCAAACTCCGCTTCCAAATGCCCGGCCTTCATGCCATCAGCTTCGCTAAAATCTTCTTTCATATAAATAGCATCCTTTTCCAGCATCACATCCCACATTCTCTTGTGCCCCATCATTACCGTATGAAGCACTGAAACTTCATCAAATTCAAACTGGTCTTGCCTTAGGACTGCCATCCGCTCTCCCGGGCTTATGCTAACAGTTCCTTTATTAGGTTCTATTTCGCCACTAATTATTTTTAATAAAGTAGATTTTCCTGCTCCATTAGCCCCGATTATGCCATAGCAATTTCCCTTGACGAAGTTTAAATTTACTTCATCAAACAAAACTCTTTTGCCGTAGGCCAGCGTTACATTATTTACACTTATCATACTGCTCCTGTTTTTTAAAGGCGCAAAAGTAAGAATTTAATTTTTCAGTTGTTGGTTGAAGATTGAAGCAATGCGAGAAACTTTTTATTAAAATTTATTGCTTTGAACTGATTGTCTCCAGGTTTATTTTATCCGGATAGTCTGTAATAATCCCATCTACACCCATTTGATATAATTTTTTTGCGGAAGTAACGTCATCGACTGTCCACGGAATTACCGAAACCTCATGCTGGTGAAGCGTATCAACTATTTCCTGCGTCAGCAGCGAATAATCAGGGCTAATAATGTTTGGTTTGAAACCCAATATTTTTTTAAAATTTCTTAATGGAATTGAGCTGCCAACGTCAATTAAAAATGACAACTTCATTGAAGGATATTTCTGACTCATTATTTTCAAACTTCTTACATCAAATGACTGGATGATAACCCGGTCTGAAATTTTCTTTTCAAAAATTATTTGCATTAGCAAATCAGCATATTCTTCAGGTGCGGGATGATAAATATTGTCTGTCGAATCAAGAGATTTTATCTCAATATTATATTTTACTTTAGGATGATTCGTATTCGTACAATAAGATTCGACCGAGTCAATAAGATCAGCCAGCAATGGTTTAATAACTTTCATTTTCTTCTGATCAGGAAAACGCGGATGCGCCTTCAGTCCAACATCAAATAACTTTATCGAATCGTAAGTCATTTGATAAATATTATAGGACCATTCTTTTTTTTCATCAATAGTATCTCCTGATGGTGTTGTTGTTATTTCATGATTAAAGTAAGGCTCATGACTTACAACAACTTTTTTATCAGCACTTATCACTACATCCATTTCGAGCGTGTTCACATTAAAATCTATTGCTTTAAGCATTGCGGGAATGGTGTTTTCAGGTATTATCCCACGACAACCTCGATGGCCTTCAAGGTCAAATTTTTTCACCGGCGCCTGTTTGCATTCCATAAATAACATTACGGGAAATAATAAAAAGTACCACTTCATATAAAATTTATTACTGCTAAATTAACAACTGTATTCTTACGGGCATAACATTAAATTATTAAAGCCGTGTGATACTCTTCTATTTGAAAACAACTTTTTAGAGAAGTAAAGTTAATTTTGCGTTTCACTTTTATTTTATGTCGTTTACAAGTTTTATACAATCTGCAGTAGTCAATAGTTTAAATGAATTATACGATCAATCATTTTCTGAAAAGGATTTCCAGATCAATGAAACCAAACCAGAGTTTCCGGGCGATTATACAATTGTACTTTTTGCTTTAGTAAAACGTTTGAAAATTTCTCCCGAAAATTTGGCCCAGAATCTTGGGGAAAATCTCTTAAAAAATAACCCTGATTTTATAGCTGGTTTCAATATCATTAAATCTTTTTTAAACCTGGAGATTTCTGAAAAAGCGTTAGTAACATTTCTTCAAAAAAATTATAATGATATATGTTTTGGCAAGAAAGAATCGACCCATAAAAAAGTTATGGTAGAGTATTCATCTCCAAACACAAATAAGCCTTTGCACCTTGGCCATTTAAGAAATAATTTTCTAGGCTGGAGCATCGCGGAGATACTAAAAGCAAATGGAAACGAGGTTTACAAATCCAGCATTGTAAATGACCGTGGTATTCACATTTGTAAAAGTATGATTGCGTGGCAGGAGTTTGCCGAGGGTGCTACTCCCGACTCTACTCACGAGAAAGGTGACCACTTTGTAGGCGATTATTATGTAAAATTTAATAACGAATATAAGCAGGAAATAAAAGAATTAGTCGACAACGGAATGCCCGAAAAGGAAGCGGAAAAACAGGCTCCCATAATGAAAAAAACACAGCAGATGCTGCTGGAATGGGAACAAGGAAAGCCTGATGTGATAGCACTTTGGAACAAAATGAATGGATGGGTATATAAAGGTTTTGATGAAACCTATAAAAGAATAGGAAGTGATTTTGACCAGACTTTTTATGAAAGCCAAACTTATATTCTTGGAAAAGAGTTTGTAAAGGAAGGCTTGGAAAATGGTGCCTTTTATAAAAAAGAAGATGGCAGTGTTTGGATTGATCTTTCTGATGTTGGGCTTGATGAAAAATTATTATTACGCGGCGATGGAACATCTGTTTACATGACGCAGGACATTGGCCTTGTAAAGCAAAAATTTAAGGAATATAATTTAGATGAGAGCATTTATGTAATTGGTGACGAGCAATTACATCACATGAAGGTGCTTAAAGAAATTTGCCGGGAATTGGGAATGCCTTTCGCTGATAAAATTTTACATCTTAGTTATGGGATGGTGGAACTTACAACAGGTAAAATGAAAAGCCGGGAAGGAACGGTCGTAGACGCAGATGAACTTGTTGATGAAATGATTGCGACAGCGAAACACCATACCGAAGAATTGGGCAAAGTAAAAGATTTTACAGAAAAAGAATTGCTTGAACTTTATGAAACACTCGGAATGGGCGCAATGAAATTTTATTTGCTTAGGGTAGATCCAAAAAAGAGAATGATTTTTAACCCTGAAGAAAGTATAGATTTTCATGGCTTTACGGGGCCTTTTATTCAATATACGTATGCAAGAATTCAATCCATATTAAGAAAAATTGGGAAAGAAGAAATGGGCGAAGAATCCTGGGTTAATCAAAATCTATTGCCTCTTGAAAAGCAACTAATTATTTTTCTTGAAAAATATACAAACACTTTAGAGCAGGCTGCTTATGAGTTAAACCCTTCCTTAATTGCAAACTACGTTTTTCATTTATCCAAAACTTTTAATTCATTCTATGTAGAACATTCCGTGGCTAATGCGGAGACTGAAGAAAAGAAAATATTGCGTGTACATATATCCGTGATGACGGCAACTGTAATTAAAAGCGCTTTGCAGTTACTGGGCATCGCAGTACCAGAAAGGATGTAAGGCCAACACCCCGCGCCTTCTAACACAACAAGTTTACAAAATCTGCGTTTAGGTTTGGCAGTTATACTATGTCAAAAATGTTAATAAGCGTAGCAAAATGCTTTGGAACCTTTAAAAACGTATATTTGCAAACAATTATATACTCCTACTTAGCAGACTGGATAATCTTCCCCACAGGTAAAAGCTCATCAAGTCATAGGTTCTGAGCATATTCGAAAACAAACTTTCAGAGATCATTTTCGATTGAGGGAAGTTATCATTTACATTAAAAAAACAGATTTTGAATTTTAAAGAATTGCATTTAATTGCGCCTATATTAAAGGCGCTCGAGACAGAGGGCTACACTTTGCCCACACCCATCCAGGAACAAGCTATCCCCGATGTACTAAAAGGAAAAGATTTATTAGGATGTGCACAAACCGGTACTGGAAAAACGGCCGCTTTTGCCATTCCAATCCTGCAAAATTTATTTTTGCAAAAGAATCATGAAGTTGAAAATAACAACATAAAGGCGCTTATTTTAACGCCCACGAGAGAACTCGCTATACAAATAGATGAGAGTTTCGCATCTTACGGAAGACATACCGGCTTGCGCCACATGGTAGTTTTTGGTGGTGTTTCACAGTATCATCAAACCAACCAATTACGCCGGGGAGTTGATATATTAATTGCCACCCCGGGCAGGCTGCTTGATTTGGTTGCGCAAAGATTTATCAATTTGCAACACATAAAAATGTTTGTACTTGATGAAGCTGATCGCATGCTTGACATGGGATTTATTAATGACGTTAAAAAGATTATAGCAAAGCTTCCGGAGAAAAGGCAAACATTATTCTTTTCTGCAACAATGCCCCCGGAAATTTCAAGGCTTTCTTCTTCGATATTGACTAACCCCGTGAAAGTAGAAGTAACGCCGGTTTCATCCACTGCAGAAAATGTAGACCAGTCAGTTTATCTTGTTGAAAAAAATGATAAGCGGCAATTGCTGATTCATTTGCTGAAAGATAATGCCATCCAAAGTGCATTGGTATTTACAAGAACAAAACATGGTGCCGACAAGATTGCCAAAGAACTATACCGTGCGAAAATAAGCGCTGATGCCATTCATGGAAATAAAACACAGTCGGCCCGGCAGAATGCTTTAAATAATTTTAAGAGTGGAAAGATTCGTGTATTAGTTGCTACTGATATTGCGGCGCGTGGAATTGATGTTGATTCGTTAAGCCATGTAATAAATTTTGAGCTTCCGAATATTCCTGAAACCTACGTACATCGCATTGGTCGTACCGGAAGGGCCGGAGCATCTGGTATTGCATTGTCTTTCTGCGACATGGAAGAAAGGGCTTTTTTAAGAGACATTCATAAATTAATAGATCAAACAATACCGGTTGTGCAGGACCATCCTTACGCGAGTAACATGCAGTTTGTGCAAACACCGGTATTGCAAAAAAATCCCCTTTCAAGAAAACCTGCTTCACACAGTGGTTTCAGAAGAACAAGAAGTTGGTCGCAAGGAAGATAAAGTAAAAATATATTCAATAAATAGAAGCCGTCTTTTAAAGATGGCTTTTTTTATTAGCACAAAAAAAACTGCTTCAGTGGATGAAGCAGTTTAAGAATCTATTAAAAACGCTATTTAATTTCTATCTTTTTTTCGCCGTAAAATTTTTTGTAAAGTATCTACAGCTTCTAAAGTTGCCGCTTCATAGCTTTCACCATTTTTTTTTACAAAATCATCATAGCCGGGAACGACTAACCTTATTTCACATACTTTATTTTCGATACTTTTTCCATCAACAGCAAACAGTGTTACATCAGCACTGATTATTTTATCATCAAAATGAGAAAGCTTACTCACTTTCTCATCAACAAATTCTTTAAGATTATCACTGGCTTTAAAATGCAAAGATTGTAAGTTGATTTTCATGGTTGTTTAATTTAATTTATTTATAAAAAATTGGCTCAAGCGCACCACAAATATGATCACATGCAACCGCTTCATTTGAAAAACGCTGAAGGTAAAGATACCCTGATATTTAGCAGCAGTGACTGTGAAATTTTATTTTATATTTTTTTTATAGGCTTCGCGAACTTCTGCCAGTGACGCGATGTAAATGCTTCTGCCATGCGTGCCGATCACAATTTCATCCGCAGTCTTTTGAATGGTAATATCATGCACAGGCACTGATGGAAGGCTACTTCCAAACGACATGAATGATTGCCCACGGTTGAAGGACGCGTATAACCCATTGTCGCTTCCTACATATAAAATGTTTTCATTCTTCGGATCTTCGCGTATCACATTTAA
>JBBRSV010000050.1:0-29658 GCA_038245055.1 Chitinophagales bacterium
CCGTGGCGAGCAGTGGTCCCATTGTAAATCAACGCCGCACTTGCATAAGGCGCGAGCGTTATTTTTCCGTTTTGTGTGCTGGCATTCACCGATGTGTAGTTACGGGGGAGCGAATACGTTTGCGGTGAGCTTGTATTGTTTATTTGAATGACCAGGTTATCAGTTGCATTTTTCGTAGGTAGTGCGTGTAATGAAGCGGCTTCTCTTCCGGAGTACGTTACCCATTGATCAGTTGTCTTTCTTACTACCGAAAAAGTTGGCTTATTCTGAATGCCAATGGTAAATTTGTCACCGGCAGAGTGTAGGTAATAATTATGGTTCATGCTCACTTTAGTTGTTGATGACCTGATTGAATCACCCGGAAAAAAGAAAGCCGCGTATTCGTTTTTTTTCGTAGCAAAAAATACATTGTCCCGTATCGTAAGGTTATATATCCAAATCGAATCTATATCATGGTAATAATTTAAACCAGTATAAAAACAACCATAGGTTACATTGTCGTGAAAATTCATGTTCCAATTGTTATGGGTATATATCCCGCTTTTACAATATGCAACAGCATTGCCGGATACTTCTATTCCATTTGCGCCATCATCACAGTAAATACCAACATCATTTAAAACGTGTAAGACTATGTTCGCCTGTATCTTCATTCCAAAATTTTGGTGGGGCCCGCGGACTGCATTATTCCATGTGTAAATTCCACCGCCATCATGCAGGATCGTAAGAGCGGTATCGATAATGTTATCGATGGCTTTAGTGCTATCGCCGCGCATGGTTATTCCTGTATAGCCGGTGTTATTGATCGCATTGCTCTGAATAACCGTGCCGGCCCCAAGCGTGTGTATAGCAGTGTATAAGCCCGTATAAGAATAATCTCCTGCAGGGGCGCCCATCCCGATAATGGCACCAGTATTTTTAAAGATATTACCTGTGATCGTGGCATGGTCGGCTGCCTCCACGAAGCCTATAGCAGTATTGTTGATATTATAAAACGCACAATCTTTAACAACCGGATATGAAGCCACTCCCCAATAGGGATTATTAATCGCATCCGTACCGGCAAAGCTGAAGGAGCAATTAATAAAGCTGGAATACTTCGAATTTCGCAGGAGCACGATCATTTTATTGGAGCCCTGGAAATCGATGTTATGAAAATTCGTGTAATCGTATCCGTTAGCATATCGCCTGGAGTGGTCATCGTACCCGATATTTACCAGCGTATCCTCGGTAGCTAACTGCACTCCCGTAGGTCTAACGGAATTGTATATTCGAATTTTATGGGTTAAGGAATTATAATACCATTCATTTACCTGGTCGAGTGTGCGCGGATCGTTTTGAATAAAAAATTCACTTACACCGGCTTCAAAGCCCTCCTGCAAATTAGTGGAATCTGTCCAGTGTAAGGTTTTACCACGATGTAATTTTATAATTACCCGATTCAGACCATAAGTTGTTATAAAAACTGCGAGTTCGGCACCTGCCCAGTTTGGCTTCCCTGTTAGATTAGAGGAAGTTAATGAGAACGTGGAAGAATCATTATAAGACGGAACACCTGCATGAGATTGATAATGATAAAAGGTACCTGCATTCGGTGTTCTGCCCATAGCAGTGTTGGCGCCGTTTATTATCACCATATTACACGAGGAAAGTGAAGAGATAGCGGAAGTGCTTTCCCAGATATTCTTACCTAAACTCGTCCAGTTGTTTACTTTTGATAAGCCAGTGACGATTGGATCCTTTCCGGCATTATATTTTAAAAATGTGAGGTGGTTACGGTGAATGATGATGCTTCCATAAATTATGGATCCTGCTGCTATCGCGATGCTATCTCCATCGGCAATTTTAGAAGGATCATTTATGTTTCTGAACGTAAGCCATGCCTCATTGATTGTATTGCCGGAATTTTTATCATTTCCAAAATTTGAATTAATATAGTGAGTGGAACTGAAAGCGTTTATGCTTAGAGCCGAAAATATCATCAGTAGTAATAAGTTTCTCATTTCTTTTTCTTCTCTCAATTAACAAATGTCGTTCATACGACCAGCAATCCTTCCCTTTCCACTTTGGGAACCTTTTGTTTTTAAATGATCAAACCATTTATACGCTACATCATCACTATCTGTTTTCTTTATTAAGGCAACCACTTGCGGCAGGTGAATGTTATAAAGAAAATACCATTGGCATATGGAATAGCCTTCTCTCTTAACTTCAATATTTAAAATAAGTTCTGAGAGCCTAAGGCTAAGGAACTCAGGCCTCCACCCTCATTACTGTAATCTTTCTGGCATGAAATTCCAAAAAACAAAAGGCTGCCAATTAGAACCTTGCTTACCAAAAAGAAATATTTACGCATATAATTACGGGAGTAATAAGTGACCCGTATAGCTGATTTAAATAATTAGCATACCGGCAATTTTATTTCAAAAAAAATTTGCTTTCATTGCTTAATTACACCCTAATAAATTTACGAAAAGTAGGCGCAAAGCGTTTAACTATTATGCCGAAAAAATATTGTAAATGAAATATCAGGCCTTACCAATTTTAAAAAAAGGGATATAATCGTCACGTTGCCTAATCGAAGACCTTGATAAGAAAAAGTAAGTTTGATTTTTGGCCACGATCTGTGTTTCTTTTCAATAATTATTGCCTTACAAATAAAATAGCTTTGACCTTAAAATATTATCTTGATATGGTTTGCTTTTAGAAAGGCTTCACTTTTTTATTCAGTTTCGTTTCTCGGGAAATACTTTTTAAAAACATAATGATAAACCATTCCATTCCCGTTTGAAACCGGGAAGGCATTAACGAGCTTCCAATTATCCTTACCAAGATAATTTATGGCATCAATGACAGAATTGAACTTTTTTAATTTCCCATTTTCTTCCTTAAGCCGGTTGTCTTTCCAAATACTCCTTTCCTCGCCATAGTCAATATCAATAGTAACTCTGTTACTCAATAAGCGGCCAGTTGCCACAACTTCGCAATACTGCTCAACGTGGGTTGTGTCTTGCTGCGCTTCACTTTTAAGAGCAATAAAAAGGCAAAATAATACGATAATCTTTTTCATATTTAAGTTTAAAATTGTGAACAAATTATTAAGTTTAAAACGATTGCTTTCAATACAAAATTCAAAAAAGTAATTTATTCGTTTTTAACCTATAATTTAAACACAAGCAAGTTAAAAATGCAATAAATATTTTAATTGCTTTAACATGCACCGTTTCTGTCTTTTCGTAAGATGTAATATAAAGTTGCCGTTTATAAAAGAGTAAAACAGGCCACGGCGAAAATGCAAAAAAATATACTAAGATTTACATGATTTACGTTATAGAATCTTTACTTATATTCGGGATCACTAAAGCATTGGTCCCCCCGGAAAATTGCCCGTGATTTCGTCATCGATTACGAAAATTGCCATCATCAAATTTTAAAAACTAACCGCACGCCGTGACTAAAAAAATCTTGCCATTCATTTGCATTTACCTTTCATTTTCAATTAAAACACATGCACAGTCTTATTTTGCTGACAAATTAGGTGTATCAACCACTGAACTTAATTATACAGAATGCCCGTTTGATAAAGAAGCAACAGCCGTAGTTTTTGTAGATGAAGCCGTTTCTGATTACGACGAAGATTATAAACTCATCACTTATCACCATGTTAAATTAAAAATACTTAAGGATAAAGGGATAGCATATGGAACTATTGAAATTCCTTATTATTTAGAAGATGATTTTGAATCGATATATTCCCTGGAAGGAACGATATATAACAGTAATGATATTAGCGCTGCGGTGAAGCTGGATAAGAAATCGATATATAAACAAAAGGAAAATAAGTATTGGGGCAGCGTAAAATTTGCATTTCCAGGCGTGAAAGCCGGCAGCATAATTGAATACACTTATGTGAGCTCCAAAAAAAGTTATGGTGGCCTTAAAGAATGGATCTTCCAGCGGGATATTCCCGTTTTAAAAAGCCGGTATTTGGTATCCATACTTCCCAATACCGAATTTAACTACGTTGTACAAAAAGGCGCCGGTATACCAATTGATATTAAGCCGTACTCCGGCGAAGGGAAAATTAGTTTTGAAATGGACAATGTTGCCGGGTTGAGGGATGAAAAATATATTGATTCTAAAAATGACTATTTCCAAAAAGTTTCGTTCCAGTTGTCAAAGTTCAAGGACAGAAATATTATGACAACGTGGGACCAGGTAAATAGTGAAATGTTTATGGAAGCAAGTTTTTATGGTCAATTGAAAAAAAATATCCCAGGGACAGATGAGTTCATTAAAGAAATTAAAAGAGATAGTGTTGACCTCAACAAAATGAAAAAAGTATATGTCTACGTAAGAGATAATATGAGCTGGAATAACATAAAATCAAGATCTTCTCCCGATGGAATTAAGCAGGCATGGGATAAAAAGACCGGGACAAGTGGTGATATTAATCTCATTTTAGTAAATCTTCTTAGAGAGGCAGGGCTAGACGCAAATCCCATGCTGGTGAGCGAACGCTATAACGGAAAAGTTCACCGCGAATCAACAATGATTGATCAGTTCAATACTGTATACGCCTGCGTCAACATTGATAATAAACGGTACTATCTTGATGCAACTGCAAAATACAATTCATGTATGCTAACGCCCTACGAAATTCTTAATACGACAGCCTTTATTGTAAGCCGTAAAAAAGGTGAACTTGTTGACGTTGTTGATACAACAGCGTTGTACCATGAAAATATAACCGTTAATGCTATAGTTGATGAAGAGGGTATATTGAACGCAACATTTGATGTAAACAGTTATAACTATGCAAGAGACTACCGGCTTGGCAATGCCAGAACTAAAAGCGTTGTTGAAAATGAAAAATTATTTGCCGGAAATGTAACCGGGTTAAATTTTAATGATTTTAAAACGGAAAATGAAGATAATGATCTAAATCAATTAATTACAAAAGGAAGCTTCTCGCTGCCACTTAATCACAGCAATGAATATTATTTTTTAAGCGCAAACCTTTTAACAGGCCTTAGCGACAATCCATTTATAAATGAGAACCGCTTTAGTAATATCGACTTTGGCTATAAACAATCTATACGGCTTACCTTTCATATTAAAGTAGACAAAAAGTTTGTGATGGATGCCCTACCCAAGTCTGTAAAATTAAAAAACGCGGCTGAAGATATTGTTTTCACCAGAATGGAATTTGATGATAAGGAACTAAACGAAATGCAGTTTGTATCAACATTTGAAATAAAACAAAATTTATACCCGGCCGATCAATATGCAACTATTAAAGATTTTTATAAAAAGTTATTTGACATGCTAAACGAACAGATTGTGCTGAAGAAAAAATAACGAACTATGAAAATTACCTTTGGCCTTTTCATCTTGTGTTCATTTGTTCAAAAAACTAATGCAGGCATAGGTCAAATCCATCCATATTTATTTGATACCGCTGTCACTAAAAATGCATCAGTAATAAAAAATGAAGAGAACATACTTCTTGACATTACCGCTGTTGATCGTTTCACGTATACCGTTCACAAAGTGGAAACTATATTAAGCGAAAAAGGTAAGGATGAATTAGATTTTGTACAATACACTAATAAATACATCAACCTTGATCTTGTTGAAATAAAGGTTGTTGATGAATCGGGTAAACCGATCACAAAGTTTGGAAAGAAAGACCTGACTACCGTTGCAAATGGTGAAGGGCTTATTGAAGATGGGTACGTATCCTATCTCAAAATACCAGTTCCTGGTTTCCCCGTCACCATTGTATATGATTACCAGTTAAAATTTAAAGGCACTGTTAATTATCCTTCTTTTAATATTATGACATCAGGCGAAGCGGTTCTAAAATCGACATTTACCGCCCATGTGCTTAAGGAGCTGGACCTTCGTTACAAAGAAAAAAATATACATTTAAACCCTATCGTAACGGAAGATGGTAAATTTAAAATGTATCAATGGAGCGTTGCAGATATGAAGCCCCTGGAGTATGAAGAAGGAGCTGCTAAGTATGTAAGCCGCTACCCATCCATACAATTAGCTCCAAACAAGTTTAGCTATTATAATCATGAAGGTGATCTTACTTCCTGGAAAAAATTTGGGACCTGGATTGGTAACTTATATGAGGGATTGGACGAGTTGCCGCAGGATAGGAAAGATTTTTTTGTTAACATGGTAAAAGGAGTTTCAACCGACAGAGAAAAGGCGCAAATTATTTACAAATATCTTCAAAAAAATTTCAGGTACGTGAGCATTCAATTGGGTATTGGCGGACTAAAACCCTTCCCGGCTGATGCTACTGATAAGAATAAATATGGAGATTGTAAAGCCCTCAGCAATTTTATGAAGGCAGCTTTGAAAGCCGTTGGCGTCAAGAGTTGTTTAGCAATCATCAATGCAGAATACAATAGCGAACCCGTTGATCCTGATTTTCCTGAAAATGGCTTTAATCATGCGATACTTTGCATTCCACAGGCAAAGGATTCTATTTGGCTGGAGTGCACCAGCAATAAAACAGATTTTGGCGTGCTTGGCTCATTTACTGAAAACCGGAATACACTTTTAATAACAAGCGACGGCGGAGTATTGGTGTCAACGCCGGTTAGTAACGCAAACGAAAATTTGTTAAGTGCTCATACATTCGCTCAAATTTCAGAAGATGGCTCCGGAAAGTCGGTAACTACTTTTACTTCTTCTGGCGCTTATAAATTAGAAATGGCCACTAATTTAATTGAAGAAAAAAAAGATGATCAAAGGGAATTTTTAGTTCGCAATTTGGGTTTTAAGCAACCCGAAGAATTTGAGGTGAATAAAAATGATACTGCTGCAATGCTTTCAACCTGTATTAAATTGTCAATCGAAAAAATACCTGAATTTATTGCCGGCAACAAAATGTTTATCGCTCCCCGAATGTATAAACAATGGTCAGTAAAACTTCCCAATGCAGCCAAAAGGCGCCTTGATTTTTACTTCTTCAATCCCTTTATAAAAACCGATACTACCTTATATAAACTCCCCGATAATTATACAATTGATGCCCTACCTTCCCCAAAGAATTTTGTCTGCAACTATGGTTCTTATAAAACCAACTATTGGTCTGATACAACGAAAAATTTGGTGTATAGTACTGCTACATTGCAATTAACACAGCTTAAAATTCCCGCATCGGAATATGCTTCCGTAAAAATGTTTTTTGATGAAGTACTCCAGGAAGATTCGCAAAGAATTGTTATTATAAAAAATGATAATTAAGCTACTCTTTGTAACCTAAAGTCCTTTTGTAGAGCCCCTCATCTTAATCTACATGATGGCTATCATCCGCATTTTTTTGAGCAATAAAATTCAGCAGTAAAGAATTATAGTAATTTTCTATAAGTTCATAGAATCTATAGATAAAAACTGTCAGAAAGATTATTGTACTTTGCATTTTTAAACAAATAAATAAACAGCAATGGGAAACGACAATACATCTTCAAGTACATTACCGGGAGGTATCATTCATGATATGAACAATGAGAGTGAAGCCAAATGTCCATTTATTGGCGGAGCTCTGGAGAAAACTGCCGGTGGTGGCGTAACAAATCGTGACTGGTGGCCTAACGAGTTAAAATTAAATATCCTTCGCCAACATAACGGCTTGTCAAACCCGATGGACAAGGATTTCAATTATGCAGCAGCGTTTAAGTCGCTTGATTTAGCTGCTGTTAAAAAAGATATTTTCGATTTGATGACCACTTCCCAGGAATGGTGGCCCGCAGACTATGGGCATTATGGACCGTTTTTTATAAGAATGGCGTGGCACAGTGCAGGTACTTACCGCATCGCTGACGGCCGCGGTGGTGCAGGCTTTGGCACACAACGCTTTGCACCACTCAACAGTTGGCCAGACAATGCCAACCTGGATAAAGCACGTTTACTGCTATGGCCAATCAAAAAAAAATATGGGAGAAAACTTTCCTGGGCTGACCTGATGGTGCTTGCCGGAAATTGCGCGCTTGAATCGATGGGTTTAAAAACTTTTGGTTTTGGTGGCGGACGTGAAGATTTATGGGAACCATCAGAAGACATCTATTGGGGTTCTGAAAGCGAATGGCTGGGCGATAAGCGTTATACAGGAAACCGTGAATTGGAAAATCCACTTGGCGCGGTTCAGATGGGCCTGATCTATGTAAATCCGGAAGGGCCAAATGGCAAGCCCGACCCTGTTGCTTCTGCAAAAGACATTCGCGAGACCTTTGGGCGCATGGCGATGAACGATTATGAAACGGTAGCACTTATTGCAGGTGGCCATACCTTCGGCAAGACTCACGGTGCCGCAGACCCCGTACAGTATATAGGTCGGGAACCCGCAGGCGCAGGAATTGAAGAACAAAGCCTTGGCTGGAAAAATACATTTGGTAGCGGTAATGCAGATGCAACAATTACCAGTGGCCTTGAAGGAGCCTGGACTATTACGCCGACGAAGTGGAGCAATAATTACTTCGATAATCTTTTTGGTTTTGAATGGGAACTTACGAAGAGCCCGGCCGGCGCACACCAATGGAAACCAAAGAATGATGCGGGCGCTGGTACGGTGCCTGATGCACACGACGCATCGAAAAAACATGCGCCCTTCATGCTCACGACGGATATCGCCTTACGCGTGGACCCAATATATGCGCCCATTTCAAAACATTTTCATGAAAATCCAGAAGAGTTTGCCGATGCTTTTTCACGGGCATGGTTCAAACTTACGCATCGCGATATGGGGCCAAAAGAACGCTATCTTGGCCCCGAAGTTCCTTCAGAAGAATTGCTTTGGCAGGATCCAATTCCAGACGTTACGCATGAACTGGTTAACGACCAGGATATCGCTGCGCTGAAGGATAAGATACTGGCATCAGGATTAAGTATTTCCGAGCTGGTTTCTACAGCCTGGGCTTCCGCATCAACTTACAGAAGCTCCGATAAAAGAGGCGGTACTAACGGTGGGCGTATACGCCTCGCACCGCAGAAAGATTGGGAAGTAAATAATCCTGGCCAACTGGCAAAAGTATTGCAGGTGCTTGATGGGATTCAAAAAGAATTTAGTAAAACACAGTCTAACGGCAAGATGATTTCACTTGCTGACCTGGTTGTTTTGGGCGGCTGCGCGGGTATAGAGCAGGCTGCAAAAAATGCAGGCCATGAAGTAAAAGTTCCGTTTATTGCAGGAAGAGCTGATGCTTCACAAGAGCAAACCGATGTTGAGTCCTTCGCTGCTCTTGAGCCGGCGGCTGATGGATTCCGTAATTATCAGAAGACGCATCACAGGGCTTCGGCTGAGGAAATGCTGATAGATAAGGCGCAACTATTATCGCTAACCGCGCCTGAGATGACGGTTCTTGTGGGCGGCATGCGCGCGCTTAATACCAACTATAACCAGTCTGAATATGGTGTTTTCACAGCTAAGCTCGGAGCTCTAACCAACGACTTCTTCTTTAACCTGCTCAATTTAAATACAACCTGGAGGGCGACTTCCGATACACAAAATGTATTTGTAGGAAGCGATCGTAAATCAGGCGAAGTAAAATGGACCGGCACCCGCGTGGATCTTATCTTCGGCTCCAACTCAGAACTGAGAGCTCTTGCAGAAGTTTATGGTTGCGAAGACTCTAAAGAAAAATTTGTAAAGGATTTTGTTGCTGCGTGGAGCAAGGTTATGAATCTTGGCCGCTTTGATTTGGCATAAATAATTAAGTGCCGATAAGCATTGACATTAAGAGGAATTAGTCAATATAAAAACGGAATGACTGAAAAAGCAGCAGAGACAATATAATTATAGGAAAAAGGTGGCCAAATAAAATGGTCACCTTTTTTATGATTATCCAGTTCTAATTTATCTTTTTATAACTACGATTTTTACAATAAAGGTTTATATATTTATTAAATCTTTCTTACTAAACTCAAAAAAAATATTATGGCTAAAAAATCAAAAGGCACATTAAGCATTATCAAGGAAGCTGCGCATAACATAGCAGAAAATTTGAAGGAAAGTGCAGGTAACACATTTGCCGATATTAAAGAGGCTGTTGGTGATAAAATTGAAGATGCAAAGGAAGCGGGAGCAAATTTATTACAGAAGGCAGGAAAAAAATTAGCCGGCAAAAAAGCCCCGGTAAAAACTTCTAAAAAAATTGCAGCAAAAAGACCCTCGTTAAAAAAGGCAGCGCCGAAAAAAGTAGTCGCTAAAAAGGTTGCAGCACCGCTTAAAAAGTCATCGCCAAAAAAAGCATCTAAAAAATCTTCTTCTAAAAAATAAGTCCTGCTAAAGCCTGGCGTCTCAATTCGTTCAGAAATCAGGAAGCCATCATAATTGATACTGAGAATTAATTGGTTGCATAAATTGACTAATAGACATTTTCGAGACAGCGTATATGGATTAACGTTAGGTTTTATTTACTTTGGCTAAAACGATTCTTTATTCATTCAAGACAGGCGCACTCATTCCCTCGAAGATCAATATTTGCCTCAGCTAAGAAAGCTGGAGTGTATAAGAAATTTACGATATTGCAATACAATAAAAATCAATCAATGAAAAAAATATTATTCGCTACCCTTGCTTGCATTGCATTATTTTTTACTACTTATGCCCAGCCTGTAAATCCTGCTAAAGATTGGAAATTCGGAGTCGCACTGTGGACGTTTCACACTGGAAGTTTTTCTGATGCGCTGGACAAAGTTGACAGTGCAGGGTTGAAATATATCGAGCCAAATAATTTTACAAAAACACTTCCTGAGTTAAAGGATTCATCGCTCATGCAATTATCGCCGGAAGGCATTCAAAAATTAAAATCATTGATAGAGCAAAGAGGGTTGAAGTGCGCATCGGTTTATGTTGCGGCCGGCCATGACATTGCCTCCTGGAAAAAGCAATTTGAAATGGCGAAGCAATTTGGTGTTCAATTTATAACAACCGAACCCCCGTTAGATATGTGGGACAGCATTGATAGCCTCGCAGGAGTTTATGGAATAAAGGTTGCTATACATGACCATTGGCAAGGCATGAGCCATTACTGGAATCCCGATACAACATTGATGGCTTTAAAAGGCCATCCTAATTTCGGTGTATGTGCCGATCTTGGTCATTGGCCAAAAAGTGGTATCAATCCATTGGATGCAATAAAGAAACTGAGCGGGCATATTATTGCCATACATTTAAAAGATATTGCAGCGTATAATAATCCTAAGTTGGTTGATGTGCCGGTTGGAAGGGGTGTGGTAAATTTTCCGGCAATATTTGAAGAATTGAAAAAACAAGGTTTCAAAGGTTATATCTATATTGAACGCGATGCAACAGATCAGCCAAGCAACCTTCCTTCGGTAATTCAGGAAGTAAAATATTATAATGAACAAGTCAGCAAGCTGTAATAAAAAGAATTTGTAGTTCATTTAATTTTTGGCGATGCTGGTCATTTCTTTTTAAAAAATATTCCTTTTCAAATACTATGTTCCAGTGGCCCCTGGCGCCGGGTGAACTCGCAACACTTGCTTCTCCCCGCACAAAGAAACTTCCAACGGTATTGCCGGTCAATTAGCAATCTACTCAAACAATTAAATTTTAGAAATAGAATTCGACTGATTAAATTCCGGGTGTGTTTATCAAAACAATTTATTCTGCTTTCAAATTTTTCTTTCCCCTATTTTTATATTTAAAACTTAGGTATGCTAAAAAATCTTCTTATAGTTATATGTATGTTTTCAGGTTACGTAGCCTCGTCTCAATCTTATATTTCCCTTGCGCCCTCTTTAACTAATTCAGCGGGAACTATTTCAGATAAATCCAATCTGGCCGTGGAGTTTGGCCAGCAATGGGATGTGTTCAGCATGGGTTTAGATGTGGGAAAGACCACATTGAGCAAGGTTACGCATCGGGATACTTCTGTTTATTTCGAGCTGCGTCCGAATCTAAATATTTTCCAGGAAGGCAAGTTCACCAACACTTTTACAGCCGGTATTGGTTATGTAGTACATGCAAAGGAAGACCTTATAACGGAGGTAACATATGGCATTGAGTATTCCTTTACAAGCCAGCTTCATTTTAATGCCTTTTTTGGGCAGTACTTTTATAGTGGCCTGTCGTCTGCAAGCAATGTATCATATTTTGGCGTTTCGGCGGCATATTATTTTTCGCCGGTAAAAAGCGGCGCGGTGATCAAAAAGAAATAACCATTAGATTTTTGCACCAGTATCTTCTTAATTATGATCAACAGTCGAACACGCCAACACCGCTAGTTGTAAGCTGCCATTCCGGAAACGTTGCTGCACAAGAAGTTTAAAAACAAATTGAAATAATAATCTTTCGTGCGATTATTACTTTCATAACTTTGTCTCAAACTATAATATATGTCAGAACACTATCCACTTAAATTTACTTTAGAGGACGGAATTCATGTTGAGGTAAATAAATCTGGCGAAAATTCTTACGATTTTATATTAACCCCTGAAAAAGGCTCCCAGCAACGTTTTACATTTGTAGAAGAAATACCAAGAGACAAACGCATTGACTCCCTGGATTTTGATCAGTTAAATGCAGTACGTAGATTTTGGCTGGAACAGGAAAAGATGGAATAAATAGGCCTGCACGCTAATTTGTCAGAATTCTTTCAGAATCGGTTTACACGTATTACGGTACTGCGTACC
Organism: Chitinophagales bacterium; assembly: GCA_038245055.1. Taxonomy (GTDB): domain Bacteria; phylum Bacteroidota; class Bacteroidia; order Chitinophagales; family Chitinophagaceae; genus Ginsengibacter. The sequence continues at coordinate 12,679 of JBBRSV010000050.1, forward strand.
CGCAGATAAAAACAAAAATCGTTTAATATTGATTGAACTAAGTGCGGCTGCTAAATCAATCCAAACTAAGGTTCCATTTTTGCCCATGCTAATCATTTTATTCCCATAATTATTGTTTTACAAATACTGATGGAAATTCTGATGGCAAAAAATTATTAAAATCAAAATAGTAGCTATTAGTGTTCTCTGCACAGGCAATCTTAAGGTATAAAACCACTCAATAATTTCATCCTGCAAATAGTTGCTGCATAGCCTATAAATCCTACTTTTGCCTCATGAATCAGCCAGTTTCCGCAGACGTTTCTCTACCACTTTATGAAGTAATAATCGTTGGTGGCGGGCCTTCAGGCAGTACGTGCGCAGCGACTCTTGTAAAAGCAGGTGTGCGTACACTCTTGCTAGACCGGGGCAACTTCCCCAGGGTTAAACTTTGCGCCGGCTGGATATCGCCTCCGATATGGGATGTGCTTGAAATAAAGCCCGGAGAGTATCCTAAAGGATTATGGAAATGGAATAGAGTGCACATCAGCTTTCGTGGAAAAAAATATATTATAAAATCAAATGGATATTTCGTTCGGCGGTACGAGTTCGATGATTTTTTATTGAAGCGTAGTAAGGTGGAAACCATTGAGGGATACAACGTAAGGCTGATAGAAAAAGACAGTGACGGCCATTGGGTAATCGATAATAAATATAGAACCAAATATCTTATCGGGGCAGGAGGAACTCATTGTCCCGTCTCCAGGGAATTTTTTCCGGATAAAAACAGCGTTCAATGTGGAACCCAGGAAAGAGAGTTCGAAGGCACTCTCGAAGAAATTGCGTCTAGCCGTGCGGGCGAGGATGGCGAACCTGAGATATTATTGCATGATAACATGAAGGGATATTCATGGAATGTACCCAAGGGCAGTTGGATGAATGTTGGCACCGGTACAAAAGTAGCAAGAGATGTACTGCCGGCATGGAACACGGCACGGGCATTCTTCCAAGGGAATGGGACACCAGGAACCATCCCTGTTTCATCGCAGCCAATGCTTGATAAAATGAAAGGACATGGTTATGTTATTTTTCAAACAGATCACCTTGCATCCTGCCAGCGGGATAATGTTTTTCTCATTGGCGATGCCCTTGGCCTGGCGCAGCCGATGACTGGCGAAGGAATTCTGCCATCGGTAATATCCGGAAAGCTTTGCGCAACGGCTATTGCAGAAGGCCTCCCCGAAACATACAGCAAAATGCTGCGCACTCATCCCGTTATTTGCGATTATAGAATCCTTCACGGGTTACAGGTTAAGGCAAAACAAATATTTGGCGAGAAGAAAGATAAGCCCGGGGCAAAATCACGGCTTCTTGACAGGATCGTGGTAAAAGTTTTTGCTTTACTATTTTCCGGCAGGCCAATTCCCGGAAGCCGGCTATTTGCAAAATTAATGCGATAACGATAGCGTAATAACTATACTCTTGCGGCCTCTTCGAATAGCATGTTTACTTTAAGTTTGCCGCAAAGTTTTCTGAAAACACCGCCTGTTTCTATATTTCTTGAGAAGAGATTCCCTAATATGAGTGGACAGGGATAATTCCATTTTTAGCATTCTTTAAAATTACTATGATGCGTCGCTAGAACAAGCTTGTAGTTTGGCGCAAAATTAGGTTAACCGCCGCCGTTAAAGTGTTACATCTTTTCATAATAATGGAGGTCTAAAACTTTAGCGCCACGTAGATTCAAGTTGCAAGTGCAACAGTTAATTAATTTGGTTTAAAATTAGCCATAAATATTTGAGTTGGTGTTTTGTATCCTAAGAGTTTTCTTGGCCTATTATTTAGTTTGTTATTTATGTTTACGAAGTATTGGATATCATAATTATTCATGTTGCTTTTTTAGGTAAGTATTGTCTGAATAATTTATTTGTGTATTCGCTTAAGCCTCTTTGCCAGGAACTATATGGATCTGCAAAGTAAAAATCTGCTTGTAATTTTCTACTGATATATTGATGTCCTGCAAACTCTTTTCCGTTGTCGGAGGTGATAGTATGTACCAACTCTTTGTAGGGTGCCAACCCATTAATTATTTTATTTTGAATAGTTGCTGCTTGTTTGTCCTGTGTTTTAAAAATCAAGGCAAACTGAGATTTTCTCTCAACCATAGTAAGTGCAAAATTTTTATGGTTTGCCCCTTCTATTAAATCAATTTCCCAGTCCCCAAATCTTTGCTTTTGCGCTACCACAGCTGGCCTGTGGTGAATGGACACTTTATCAGTGATTAGGCCACGCTTGTCTTTCAAATGGGTTCTGTTTTTTCTTTTTTTACACCGGGTGCGTAGGTGTAAATATAATTTGCCACCTTTTTTTATATCAGCATAAACATATTTATAAATTGTTTCGTGACTAACCATTTCAATATTATTACTGCTGCAATAGCCGCTAATTTGATCTGGTGACCATTGTTCTTTTTGCATCTTCTCTTCAATAAAATCTTTCATGGGTAAATCAAATAAATGGAAATGAGGCTTGTCTGCTTTTCTATCTGTGGCAAACTGTTGAGCTAACCGGGGATTATACTTTTTGGAGCTGGAGCTGTTACGCAAAATCTCTCTTCCTATAGTGGATTTATGAACATCTAATTCTTTGGCAATTTGGCAATTACTGTAGCCAGCTTTGCGATAAATATGTATTTGATACCTTTGTTCCAGGTTGAGTTGAGAATAAGTTTTTGTCATTTGCAACACAAAAATGAGTTTTTTTCTCAACCTACCAGGCCAGGGTACCCTGGCCTGGTAGGTTGAGAAGGTGTTGCACTTACCAATTGAACTTACACCACAAATAAAATAATGCTTTATAAAAAATAATTTATACTTTTAAACCAGCTTTGTTTCATGCATGTCTCCTCTATTAACCGCAAGTATTTTTCCTCTTCTGCCACTTTATCATTAATAAAAAACTAAAATCATGAAAAAGATTGTATTACTACAGTTTGCTGTTTTGTGTACTATTATTGGCTTTGCCCAAAAAGATAAAGCAATGGCTAATAACCGGTCTATTTATAAGGCTATCGAAACGGGCGATGTATCAACCCTAAAAAATTACATTGCTAAAGATGCCGTAGATCACGGTGGCGGTGCAAATGGCCAGGATATAACGAACGGGGACAGCATCATCTCTATGTTGGGCAATATTCATAACAGTTTTACTAACCTAAAAGTGGACGTTATTGCCGATGCAATAAATGGTGATTACGTTTTTACATTAGTACATATGACAGGTAATACAAATGCCAACCCCGGCATGGGCATGCCTCCAAATAAAGCTATCGATAGCAAAAGTGTAGATGTTGTAAGACTTAAGGACGGAAAAGCGGTGGAACATTGGGGCTTTGAAGATCCTAAAGAAATGATGCAAATGATGGGTAAGTAGTATCGCATCTATTTACTTCTTTTTGAATTTTAACTGATAGCATTACTGCAAATGTTGATCATGCTTGTGCCTAGTAAAAAATACTTGCTCCGCTCATGAGCCGAAACATACATCTCCTTACAACTATTAGTTGTATTTAATAAGCCAGCCAAAACGGCAACACGTCATTCGCAACCAAGGACCAAAATATTTTATTTTTTTCAGGTCGCTCCTTTATGGTGAGCAACAGATATATTTGCTAAGCACATCCAAAACAACTGATGCACTTACTGAGCGACAATCTTTATGTTACTGCTGTTTTATTATTGTTGGTTGTAATAGCTGAGTGGCTCGGCCAAAGAAAATATTTTCATTATCTCGGTTCTACGCTTATCGTAATTATTGCGGCCGCAATTTTAGCTAATGCGCACTTCCTGCCTTCATCGCAGGATGCCTCTCCAGTTTATGAAGGTATTTTCATCTATGCGGCGCCGTTAGGCATTTTCTTTTTGATACTTGATGTGCGGTTGAAAGATTTACGTGCAGCCGGACTGCCCATGATTGTTATGTTCCTGGCCGGAGCTGCCTTTTCTGTCGCGGGTGTTTTGATCAGCTTTTATATTATTAAACCACAACTTCATGGTGTACGAAACGCCTTTGCGGTTGCAGGCATGTATACCGGCACCTACATCGGTGGAAGCGCAAATCTAAATGCGGTGGCGCTGCAATACGGAGTAAATAAAGATGGTACTTTATTCGCCGCAATTAATGCATCTGATAATATAATCACCGCTGTGTGGATGATACTCACTATTTTTCTCCCTCCGTTTTTGCAACGATTATTTCCACGAAAGCAAGCATTTGTGGCAGACACTTCTTCAAAGGTAAATAATCTTAATACTGATACAGTGAAGGAAGAAATGAGTATTTTAAGTATTGGTATGATGCTGTTTTTAGGCATCGCCTCACTATTTCTTTCTCAATTTATAACACAGTTATTTCCCAAAATACCCTCTATACTAACGCTTACAACTTTATCTTTGATTTTTGCACAAATACCTTTTGTACAGAAACTAAAAGGAAGTAAAATCTTTGGTTATTTTTTAGTGCTGTTGTTCCTCGCAGTAATAGGAGCATACTGCGATATTCACGCCTTAATAAGCAATGGAAATATTGCCCTTACACTCCTTATGTGGGTAACTGCCATTGTTTTTATACATGGTATTTTGCTTTTTGTGTTGGGTGCAATTTTTAAACAAGACTGGTATATTATTTCCATAGCTTCCAATGCTAATATTGGCGGGGCAACATCTGCTGCAGCGTTGGCCACAAGCCTCGGCCGCAGGGATTTACGGTTACCGGGAATATTAGTTGGTTCACTTGGTACGGCCATCGGGACTTATATCGGAATTTTTGTTGCAGAGTTTTTGCGGTAGCCAGAATTATTTCGCCTATTCAATATTTCTGATAAATACCATTCAGATAATAGATCATGTTCCCGACGGACAGAGTATAAATTTTCGACCTCCTATGAAAAGGAGAAAAAATAGAAATAAAATTGAAAAGTACCTTTCATCTTGATTCTTGCGGTTTTTTTCTATCTTATCACCATATTGTGGATTAATTTTTTGCGGTTTTTGCGTTTTTAACATAGCTTTGTTTAACATTAACTTAACTAATGCTCAAAGAGGAACGCCAGGCTTTTATTCTTCACGAAGTGAATTTGCACAATAAAGTTGTAGCACAGGACCTGAGTAAGCAAATACACGTTTCTGATGATACCATTCGACGTGACCTCCAACAATTGGCGGACCAGGGTAAAATAATAAAAGTACATGGCGGCGCTTTATCACCTTCCTTTCATCACGGGCATAATTCATCAAAAGAAGTATATAGTTATTCTCAAAAAAAGTGTATAGCTCAAAAAGCGGTGTCGCTTATTAAAGATGGCATGTTTGTATTGACCGGCGGAGGAACCACCATCATTGAACTTGCCCGTTGCCTTCCTCGTTCCCTACATTGTACATTTATTTCAGGAAGTGTACCCGCACTTTTTGAATATGCAAGTCATCCAAATATAGAGGTTATTGCTATTGGTGATAAAATTTCCAAAAGTTCTAAAATAACCTTTGGCCCGGGAGCTATTTCGAAAATACGGGAGTTAAAAGCTGACCTGTGTTTTCTTGGTGTAAATGCAATTAACCTTGACAATGGAATCTCTGATAATGATTGGGATATAGTGCAGGTAAAACGAGCGATGATTGAATCAGCTAACCGGTTTATTTGTTTAACTATTTCAGAAAAAATTAATTCACAACAACCCATACAGGTTTGTGATATAAATAAAATTGATACAATAATTACTGAACTACCAGCCGACAATTTACTATTAAAATCATACGCATCGGCCGGAATAAAAATTTTGTAAAAATTGAACTTGGATAAACAGTTGGATTTGATGTTTGCGATTTGCCCGGTAATTATGAATTTTTAATAATTATCTAATGAAATTAAATTTTAGTACCAGTAGCTGTGATGAGTATCTCAATGATTTCAGCACATTATTTCTTTATGGCGTTAATACAATTCCGGCATCGCCCCAAGCAATAATTGATCTACATATCATTATCATATAAAACCTTTAAAACAAAACTAAAATAGCTATGAAACAAATTTTAAAAGTAGTGATGGCTTTGCTGTTATTGCAATCAACGCAACTTTCCTTTGCACAACAAGCAAAACAAATGTCCGGCAAAGTTCTGGATGCTGGTAATGCTCCGTTAGTAAATGCAACAGTTTTAATACAAGGTAAAAAAACCGGAACGGAAACGAATTCAGATGGTATTTTCACATTGCAGGCAAAGACCGGAGACTTTTTAGTTATTAGTGCCGTGGGCTATCAAACACAACGAATAAAAGTTGGAACCTCAAATTTTATTAATGTAAAACTTGCCACTGGTAACACGACCTTGGATGAAGTAACCGTAGCGATGGATCAAAAAAGAAGCTCGCGGGAACTTGGTTATTCAACGCAATCGGTAACCGGAAAAGTTATTGCACAAACACAAAGAGAGAATTTTGTAAATAGCTTGCAGGGAAGAGTGGCCGGACTAACGGTAACGCCTACTTCGGGTGCTGCCGGAGCGTCAACAGGAATTGTATTAAGAGGTTATAATTCTTTATCTGGAAATAATCAGCCGCTATTTGTTGTTGATGGTATTGTGATCGATAACCAAACACTAAACTCGAACTCACAAAGCGGTAGTGGTATAGGCCTCGCTTCTGACGGTAATAACAGGAGCAACGATAATACCAATCGTATTGCAGATTTGAACCCCAATGATATAGAATCAATAACGGTATTAAAGGGTCCCGAAGCAACCGCGTTGTACGGAAGCCAGGCCAGTTCCGGCGCTATTGTAATTACTACCAAAAAGGCAAAAGCAACCGATGGTAAAGTATTATTAGCTTATGATGATAATTTTCGGGTTCAAAAAATTACGCGGTTTGCAGCCGTAAATAATAGTTACGGGCCCGGCAGCAGTAATAACATCCCAACTGCTCCTCCATTAACGGGGCAATTTTCATCCTTTGGCCCCGCCTGGAAACCAGGTACACAATTCTACGATAACCTGCACCATTTCTTTAAAACAGGGTTTTCACAAACACACAATTTAAGTGCAGAATTTGGGACCAAAAATGTTGCTTTCAGAGCATCGGGCCAGTATTTTGATGACCATGGAGTAGTACCTTTTAACACTTACAAAAGGTATAATTTAAAGTTATCAAACACAACCAAAATTGGAAAATATATTACTCTTACACCTTCTGTAGCTTTCATTAATGCTCAAACCGTTGCCCCGATAAAAGGTTCAGGTGGCGCTCTTGTAGACCTATACGAATGGCCGGCTAACAACGATATAAGAAATTACCAGGACGCACAAGGAAATAAACCAGTGTTATTTAGTACCAATAGAAATGCTGATTTTGATAACCCTTTGTGGAATGCAAAAAATAACAGGGGCGGTGATAAGCTTAATCGCGTGGTTTCAACACTTGGTGTTGATATTAATCCTTTCTCCTGGTTATCTATTGCAGGCAGATTTGGTTACGATACCTACAAAGACAACGGGTACGTATTTACGAACCCGGAATCTTATTTATTATCGAGCGCCACCGGCGGCAGTTTGGACAATTATTACCGGACTTACACGGGATACAATCATACAATAACGGCAACGGTAAGAAAGAATTTTGGAAATTTTACTACAAGATTGTTAGTAGGTACCATGTGGCAGGATCTTGAAACAAAACAATTTGCAGTATATGGCACCAACATCATTGACTCTGTGGGTAAAGATGGCAATATGTATAAAGGAGGTTCCATTGCATCCTCTTCAAGTTTTGATCCTTATGACAGCAGTATCACAGCGGTTAACACCAGGAGGCGCCTGCTGAGAAACTATAATGGTCTACCGAATGAAAATATTTTTAGGGAAATTGCTTATTTCGGTGAAGCATCGATCGGGTATAAAAATCTTGCATTTCTTACTTATTCACATCGCTTTGAAACTGCATCCCCCATTCCGGCTGCGAACAGGCACTACAATTATCCTGGTGCAAGTTTAAGTGTTATCCTTTCTGATATTTTTCCCGGAATTAAAAAAGGCAAAGCTGTGGACTATGTAAAGTTGAGAGCTTCACTGGCGAACACGGCAAGGCTAAATGACCCTTACTCCAACCAATCATTTTTTGTAAATAATTTCAGCAGCACTGTACTACCAGTTACTTATACTTATGGGTTTACAAACGCAAACCCCAATCTTACACCGGAAAGTCAAAAGACTTATGAAATAGGTACAGAACTAAGATTTCTGAACAATGCGATCTCCCTGGAAGCCGCTTATTATAATACACTTGATCAAAACCAGATAGCCCAGGGCTACAGGGCGAGCTATGCAACAGGATTTATTTTAAATACACAAAACGCAGCCTCGCTTCGTAACCAAGGCATTGAATTAACATTGAATGTTACACCAATAAGCACAAACAATTTTAACTGGACAATCAATTTTAATTTTAACCACGTATGGAGCAAAGTCCTCACGCTTCCTGCATCCATTGATGTTTTAAAAGACTTTTATAATTCAGATACTTATATTTCCAATGTAAGGGCAGGCCTTATCAGGGGCCACTCAACCGGTACAATTACCGGCTCAACTTATCAAAGAAATATTGATGGCCAAATCCTGATTAATCCATCCACCGGAATACCATTAATTAATTCAGGTACCAATTCATTGATAGCTGATAGAACGCCTGATTTTACATTAGGAACGTTGAATACGTTTAGATACAAAAACTGGAGTTTAAGTTTCCTCTGGGATTTAAAAGTTGGCGGAGATATTTATAATGGAACCGATGAACTCTTAACCTCTTTAGGTAAAGGCGTTAGAACCGGAAACCGCAGCACGCCAATAGTTGTTAACGGTGTATTGAGTGATGGCAAACAAAACAGCAAAACTCCTACAGCAAATACCCTGGCAATCGTTCCCCAGTATTTAAGCGGTTACTATACCTCATTGCCAGATGAGGAGTTTATTCAACATAACGTTAATTGGTTCAGGTTAAGAGATCTAACCTTAAGCTATCAGCTTCCTCAAAAAACTATTGATAAAATAAAAGGCTTAAGAGGTTTAGGATTTTTCATAACTGGAAACGATTTAATTCTTTTTTCAAATTACTACGGAGCAGATCCGGCCGTAAATGCAAACAACCCTGCTACAAATGGTGTAGGTGGTTATGGAATGGACCTTGGTAGTCCTGCAACCCCATTAAGCCTGAGCTTCGGTTTGCGTGCTAACTTTTAACCTTCATTCTATAACTGATCAATTAAAAAATATTTATATGCAAAACAAAATTTTTAAATCAATACTTTTTCTTAGTGCTTTTGGCATGCTGGGAATTATTTCCTGCAAGAAAAAAATTGATGACGCCTATCTTAACCCGAATGCCCCGGTCGTTGTTCCAATCGAAACCATATTGCCTGGTGTAATAGGTGCGTTCACAGCTTTTAACTCTGCAGCAGGTACCAATTATGGAGTTCAGCAGGATGATGTATTATTGGGGCGTTATATTCAATATTGGGGATCCACCGCAAATGGTGAAAATTATGGTTCAATGGGCGGTACCATAGGAAGTGATAACACCGGCGCTATATGGGCGGCAGTATATTATGGCCACGGACAAAATGTAAATAGAATTATAGAATGGGGCACTGAACAACAAAAATGGGATTTTGTAGGTGTAGCGCAGGCAGTGAGAGCGTGGGACTGGCTTACCCTAACTAACCAATATGGAGATGCCATTTTGAAGGAGGCTTTTAATACAAGTTTATCTCAATTTCATTACGATGCCCAGCCGGAGTTTTACGATAGTTGCAGGGCATTTTGTTTTAGAGCGCTAAGTAATTTGAGCAGAACAGATGGCAATGTAAATAATACAAACCTTGCAGCCAGTGATGCTTATTTCAATAAAGGAAATATTGGGAAGTGGCAAAAATTTGTTTACGGCATCCTGGCGCGTTCTTATAGTGATTTAAGCAGTAAACAATTGTATGCGACAAATCACTTTGCGGATTCTGCGATAAAATATGCAAGCCTTTCCTGTACCACAAACGATGATAATATTTTAGCAACATTTTCCGGTGCCAACAGCAGCAATGGTTTCAATAGTTACTTCGGCCCAACACGTTCCAACATCGGAACGATCAGGCAGGGAGAATATATTGCTGACCTGATGTCAGGAGCTAACGACACAACATTTACAGGAGTGAGTGACCCACGCGCCTGGTACTTACTAAGTGAAAATAACAATGGTACTTTTAAAGGAGTTTTGCCATGGTTAGGTGTTACACAATATCTCAATGGAACTACACCAACGGGAGACTATCCAAAAAATTTCTGGAGAAATCCAACGGTTAATGCAACTAACGGAACAAATGACAGCGCAAAGTTTGTATATAATAATACAAGCCCCTGGCCAATGATGACTGCTTCGGAAATGCAGTTTATCATTGCTGAAGCGGCCTTCCATAAAGGGGATAAAGCAACTGCATTGGCAGCGTATACAAATGCAATAAGCCTGAATTTTGACTTGTTGACGACGACCTATTCTTTTAATATTCCTGCAGGTCATGCAATTACTTCTACAATGAAGGCCGATTATCTTGCTAATCCCGCAGTGGTACCCGGCACTTCGGATAGCCTGACTTTGTCGCAGATAATGTTACAAAAATACATCGCCTTGTATGGCTGGGGCACTCACCAAACCTGGGTTGATATGCGCAAGTATCATTACATTGATGTAGATCCTGCTACCGGGCACCAGGTTTATTCAGCATTTATGCCTCCACCAACTTCTCCTATAAATTACCTTATTTCTACAAACAACGGAAAGTATGTTTATAGGGCGAGACCAAGATATAATTCAGAATACCTGTATGATATTCCGGAGCTGACAAGGATAGGAGCCTTAAACCCGGATTACAATACGCAAGAACTTTGGTTTTCACAGCCTTAATTATTTATCAAAAAAAATTACTTAAAATGAAAATTTTAAAATCAATCATATTCACTTTTGGAATCGCTTCCATGTCTACGTTTTATTTATCCTGTAGTAAGGACGTTCCACAAGTTGCTCCTTTGCAAACTAATTTGAGTAATGTTGCTGACGTGCAGGTTTTTAGCGCTACGGTAAAAGCGACGCGCAACTATGTCTACGTAGATGGCGTTCCCGTTTCGGGTGCTGCGTTAGCCGCTGGTGGGGTATTTCCGGGCACTGCATATTCCTTTACTGTTGCGCCGGGTTCAAGGTCCTTTCTTATTAAAGATACCTTGTCAACTTCTATGCAGACTCCGCTTAATTTTAGCCAAAATTTTGACGCAGGAAAAAGCTATACCATTTTTACTTATGATACAATTACCGCTGTAAAACAAGTAACTGTTTTAAACAACATCGTAGTTCCAAAGGATACAACCAGCATGCTTCGTTTTGCAAATTTCATTTACAATGCAACGCCGGTAGGTAATGTAGATGTATATTCATTCAGGAAAGGAAACAGCGCCCCTGTATTCAGCAATGTTGCCACTAACCAGGTAACAGATTTTATTCCTTATGCATCTGGTTTAACAGACACGCTGTATGTTTACCCGACGGGCACCACTACCCCATTGCTGGTAAAAGCTTTAGTGCCAGGTTTAGTTCCCACAAGAAGTTATACCGCCGCATATAATGGAAGCTATAGCGGAAAGAAGACGATATCAACCTTCGCAACTTATTAAAAAACGTATCGAAAAACCAATAAATAAATTTTTAGTGTTTTTTTATTTCGGGGCTATTATTTATAATGGCCCTTTTTTTTTATTTGAAGGTTTCTGCTATTGTTTATAATGAGTAGCCATTAGAAGGATGCATCAACAAAAATTCCGGTTAATAAACCCGGGCCATTTTCCACAACGGAGACAAAGAAAACGCCGTTAGAAAAGTCATTTCAATTTTTTGCAATGTTGATCATTTCTTTTCTATAATTTTTGCCTTACATGGAAGACTCAAAAATAGTGGTGACAATGATGGCAAAATCAAATGATATCGTGTCTTTCGACATGAATTAAAAAATGATAAAGCCGAAATAATTACTCAAAAAAAATAAAAGAAAAACATTTTATTTTTATGATGCCATGTATTTTTAATATTTGAAAACAGCTATTGCAATAGCCAACTGAATTTGTAGAGCATCAATGAGTGACATTTAAAATTGAAAAATGAAATGTTTTATAATAAAATATTATACCAATGCAGCATATTACGCAAAAAGAAAAAGCACTAAATTTTAGTGAGCTCCACCATTCTGGCAAACTGTTGATATTGCCAAATATTTGGGATCCAATCGGAGCATTATTATTGGAGCATTTGGAATATCAGGCTGTTGCAACGGCCAGTGCGTCTGTTGCATACGCGAATGGATATAACGATGGGGAAAATATTCCATTCAGTGATTTATTAAAATTATTAAAGAAAATTACGAGTAGCATTACCATTCCTGTAACCGCCGATATTGAAAGCGGGTATGCTGATAATGATAGTCAACTTCAGAAAAATATATTATTGCTTCTTGATGCTGGGATAGTTGGAATTAATTTTGAAGACACGGACAAAAAAACTAAAGCTCTTCTATCAATTGAAACCCAATGTAAAAGGATCAGGCTGATAAGAAAAGTTGCCGATGAAAAAGATATCCCGCTTTTCATTAATGTCAGAACAGATGTTTATTTATATGAAAATGATTTTTCCGGTGAAAGTGCAAAATTAACCGAAGTTATAAAAAGAGGATTAGCCTATAAAGAAGCAGGGGCAGATGGATTTTTCCCAATTGTAATGAACCGGGAAGATGCAATAAAACAAATTATTGCAAATGTTGATTTACCGCTCAATGTTTCAGCAATTGCAGGTATTCCAAATTTAAGAACACTAAATAAAATAGGCGTTGCAAGGGTTAGCCTGGGCCCGGGATTTTTAAAAATCGCCATCAACGCCATGAAAGAACTTGCAACGCAATTAAAAGATTACGATGGATTATCGTCAATTACAGAAAATGAAATAACAAGCGATTATTTAAAAGACCTGGTAAATAAAAATTATTAACAAGCTTCCGCCAAACATTTATATTAATAAGCATCAACCGTTTTTTCGAGTACCAATTTGACGTTGCGCTTATGAGAAAGGTCCCTGACTGAATATTAAAATGTTTGGCGCCTCTAAGAATATTTAAATAACAATCACCACCCTTTCATTCATCAACTGCTAATATTAAAAAAACTAATTGCTTGCGCAAATAAGTTGACTAAATGTTTCCTAGCTCGACTTCAACCATTTCACCATGCCACTTGTGCCTGACAGGATGCTTGCGGCGGTTAGGTTTGCTCCACCGGTACCGGTAATTTCAGTTATAACACCTCCGTTAGTATTCATTTTGTGGTTCTTAGTACCTGCGCTGCAGTTGGAAAATACCACGGTTGAGAAGACCGGTAATATTGAAGAAATTCCTTCAACGATCCATTCGGCTGTAGCACCAATTGATGTTGTATTGGCAGGTGGAGTTATACCAATACTTGTAGCCTGGTTTGTTGTTTTATTTAGGATAGAGCAGAAGCCATGATTGGGTTGGTTCGCACAAACTAAAACCGTTAAATAGTCGCCTGGCTTGATGGGGAAATTCGTAACCTGGATGGCGCCAATAGGATACCATTCTGTCCAGACCCAATAATTGACGGTGTTTCCTGTTACCGTAGCTGCCATGCCGGCCTGTAACACCTGGCTGTTTCCATAGCCATCAATACCTACCCAAAAGCCAACGGTTTGCCCACCGGCCGGTTCATTTGGAATAGGAGTTACGGTAGGCACAAACCATTCACCATACACAGTTACAACCGGTTCGGATGGATTAAAACCAAGATTTTTGACGGGTACAACTACCCCGCCCCATCCACCCGGCTTAAAAGTGTCGCCCTTCGGTGCCTTGGCAATTACCGGGCGTTTACGCTCAGATAAAAGATGGTCCACTTTTACTTCTGCTTTTATAAACTCTGGTTTGGAAGCCATGGCCGTATCCCACAGTGCTTTAAGATGCGGCTCCTTTTTTTCGTCGGGTCTCCTGGGTATACCGTGCTTGCGCAACAACCTGTCTTCCCCGCTGGTCATATTTAAACCAACCGGTGGGGCGTCATACGTGGTAATGTGTTTTAATATTTCCTCGTCGGACATTTTTGCCATTTTTTCCTTTGCCATAATTGTAAATTTTATTTGAATAAATAATTTGAAATAATCGGGCTGGAGGTATTAAGTTTTATAAAAAAGAAAAAAAAATCAGGTACCCTTTTTCCTGGTCGGATCTTTTATCACCGCGCTTTTTCGCTCAGACATCAGGCGGTCGACCGCTATTTTTGCCTTCACGAATTTGGGCTTTGATGCTTTTGCCTTATCCAATAATTCTTTTAAAAACGGCTGTTCAAGCAACCCGGTGTCAATGCCAGCCTGTTCTTTGGAACCAGGTTGTTTTCCCGTAAGATCTTCATAGGCCTCGTAATGTTTCAGAATATCCTTATCGGGTTTATTCTTTTTCTTCTGTTTTGTCATCATGCATCTAGATTATTCGTATTTCCATGCAATTTTCTTTATACTTAAAACAGCATTATTTTCCTGTGAGAAGTCCCAATAAATTTCAGAGAAGAGGCAGATTCGATAAACCCTTTGCTAAAAACTAATCGTAAAAAGGGGTTACCAAAAGTATAGAATTGAACAGAGAGTAAATGTAATTTTATTAAACGAAAAATCAAAGCAAAAGGTGTCAAATTATTATAATATCACGTTGCATGTATTGCCTGATGGATCATTTATTTTTACAACCATAACTATCCTAATTCGTTATTGATCTTTCCCAGCATTTGCCTGAATACTTTCCTGTTATTATAGGCTTTACCATTTGTTTCATCGTTGATTTCGAAATTTAGGCTACAATCGATTTCATTCGGAGAATTATGAGCTTTCATTAGATAATCATAAAGAATTTTGTCGACATGATTGTCCGGATTTAAATTAAGCATGGCAGTAAAATCCACCGCAGATGCAGTGTAGAACGGATCACCTACAACTTGCCGGATGTTTTCTTTATTTTCCCTCTGTTGATACTTTTGGCGCCCGCTCATAAGTACTGCTAACGACTGGCATTCCCGGTTAAATTCTCCTTCGAAAATGGCTTTGCAAGTGGTTGCTGTGTCGCTGCAGCTTTCTGTTTTAATGATTTCATCAATAAACGAGTAGGCCCCCCCGTTAGTATGTATTTCCTGCTCATCCATTACGGCATTTTCTACTATTAAATTCACTTGGCTGAACTGCTGCCTGAAATCATTGGAAACAAACCATTTTTTTATACAATGTCTTTTTTGAAGGAGGCCTGTGGCGGGCAATAAAAAAACAGCAGTACACAAACAAGCTATTTCGGCACCGTGCTGATATTGCTTCGTGATCCATCGCTGTAATCCCTTGTCTTTTTGTATTTCTTCACCAATATTACCAGCCATTGCAGGTATAATTACCAGGTCCGTTTTAGAAATATCTTTTATTTGCTGACCCGGCTTCAAAGTATAACGGCCGCCATATAAATTAACAACCTTTTCATCTGCTACGAAGTTTACACAAAAAGGAATTGGTCGGGCTCTTTGCAATTCATATTCATTCGCTTCTCTGAATATTTTGAAAAGCCTTACAATACTGCTTATCAAAGCACCCTGCCCCGGAACCGCTATGGAAATATTTTTCACATAATAAAGATAAATCAGAAAAGATAAGATTTATACGAGGTAAATTAAATACGTGAACCTGAAGGAAAAAATATTTTAGTAAGATGCAACCACTCATGACAGAAATTCGGAATGCAAAAATGTTGGAATTTCAGGACGGTGTTTCCTGATCATCGAAAATTCTTCTAAGCTGTCGGGTTAGCCATTTTGTATCCTGATGAATTATCGAATTCATTATGCAAATTCCTCCCCTTCATAAAGACTTAAAAATGTTATAAACAACAGCAGTCTAATGGTATCACGGCAAGGTTTACCGCCGCAATTACAACTGAGTGCCATTCAGGATTTTTTTCCAAAAAAAACAATGTTACATTGAAATAATATCTATTAGAAATAAGCGTTAAAAAGGCTGAAAACTGAAAGAGACAGTTATTATCTAATTTCCTCATTTTGAATGCATGAAAAAAAGTTATTTAATTATCGCAATGCTTGCGCCGTTATTTGTTCTTGCGCAAACCAACTTAACTATTACCAATTCGACGGCGCTAAATATTTTAAATGGAAATTATGTTCCATTGACTTATAATCCGGCAAGCGTTTCTCAATTGCCCTCCGATATTATTAATGGTATTAAAGATGATATGGACCAGGATTCGATAAAATCTTATTGGACCAAACTCGGTACATTTTTTAACCGCAGCACAGGCAACCAGCTAGCTTCTACAACCAGGGGAATTACAGCGACCTTCAATTGGGTGGGTTCAAAGTTCCAGGAGTTCAGCGCCGCTAACAGCAACCGGCTGGTAGTTTCTGATTTTACCTTTAATCAAAATATATGCTCAGCTCCATCTCATAAAGAAACTTTTGCTGTGCTTCCGGGAAACAGTTTAACTGACCATTCCGTACTTATCTTTTTAGCGCACGCTGATAGCCGCGCGTCCAGTTCCTGCACTGCCTCGGCAACATCAGCAAAGGGAATGGAAGACAACGCCACAGGCGTATCGCTGGTAATGGAACTTGCGAGAGTAATGAGTAAGTTTAGCTATCACCAAACAATTATTTTTATCATAACTACCGGTGAAGAACAGGGGCTTTATGGATCGGGCGCTTTTGCAACTTACCTGCACAATTCAAACATTCCTGTTAAGGCAGTTTTTAATAATGATATTGTAGGTTCATTGTATTGTATTCTACCTACTAACCCTGTGGGCTGTACGATAAACAATGGCGTTGA
>JBBRSV010000051.1:0-29624 GCA_038245055.1 Chitinophagales bacterium
AAGAATTGGTACGTTATTTACACAAAGCCGAAATGCGAAAAAAAAGTAGGCCAATCGTTGTCAAAAAGGAAGATGGAAAATTTCATTCCTTTGAACGGCAAACTAGTAAAGGATTTTAGAAAAAGAAAAATTATTTACGAGCCATTATTTCAGTCGTATGTATTTGTTTGCATTGAAGAAGCCCGAATTCCGCTTCTATATCAAGTTGAAGGCATTGTCAGTCTGGTATATTGGAAAGGTAAGCCTGCTGTTATACATGGCGAAGAAATACAAGCTATCCTCGAATTTACAGCCGATCACCAAGACATTAAACTTGAGAAAACGCACGTAAAAGTCGGCCATGAGCTGCAAATAGCCGATGGCCCCTCATACACGATGGGCGAGAAAATCCTGATTATAAAGAACAGGTCCTTTAACGTAACGTTACCTTCTTTAGGCTTCACCATGATCGCCGAGTTAGAAATGGAAAGTGTAAGGGGGCTCGATATTTCCTTCGGTAATAAAGAATTGTTATTACAATCTCAATCTTAAACTTTCAGCCAACGACTTGCTTTGCAATTAGGACGTTGGCTGAAGTTATAATTAAAAGCTACTATCACGAATGGAATAGACATCGCTTACCTTCTTGTTGAAATAATGTTGGAAGCCACGTCCAACAATTATGTCGTTCCAATTTTCAAATCCCATATTTAAAAGAGACTTATTATTTTTGGCAAGTAAAAACAAACTATTTAACAGTCAATAGCGTAAAGATAAAAGAACAACACCCCAAATATTATTAGACCAGAGGTTTCTCCCTAGCGGCTAGCTAAAACGATTTTTGATATGATTATGAAATTTTACAGGAGTAATATATTGCCTCATACCAGAAAAACTCTATCGCCGTTAATAATGCTGATAAACGCTGCAATTAAATAATCAACAAAATTCCGGCTTGCTTCCGGTTAACTCTTAAATGTCGTTTAAAAATAGAATGGTGAACATTACAACGAATAAGCGGCTAAAATATATTTTATCATTTGTTGATACATTCATCAACAAAGGCCATGGACGCAGTGTAAAAGCAAAAAAAAATATTATAGCGTCCTTTTTTATAAAAGGTGTTGGCATAGCAATCAGCCTCGTATTGGTACCTTTAACGATCCATTACATCAATCCTTCACGTTATGGAATATGGCTGACGCTTAGTTCAATTATTGGCTGGTTTAGTTTTTTTGATATTGGATTGACGCAAGGCTTACGCAATAAATTTGCTGAGGCTAAAGCTAAAGGCGAAGATGAACTCGCACAGATATATGTGAGTACAACATATGCAATTCTTACGATTATATTCGGACTGGTTTGGGTGTTATTTTTGATAGCCAATCATTTTTTGAATTGGTCGCAAATCTTAAATATTTCTCAAAACATGCAATCAGAGATAAGTATGCTGGCTTTAATCGTCTTTACTTATTTCTGCCTCCAGTTTATTTTAAAAGTAATTACAACATTAATAGTAGCAGATCAGCAACCTGCAAAAGCTTCATTGCTGGAAATAGCGGGCCAGGTATTTTCATTAATTTTTATAGTAATTTTGGTAAAAACAACCGAAGGGTCATTAATTAAACTGGGACTGGCATTATGCATTTCACCTATTCTGGTGCTCATTGGCGCCAATGTCTATTTTTTTAAAGGAGTGTACAAAAAATTTAAACCAACTTTTTTAAAAATCAATTTTTCCTATGCCAAAGGGCTTTTCAATTTAGGAATTATTTTCTTTATAATACAGCTCGCCGGAATTATACAATATGAAACAGCAAACATTATTATCGCGAGAAACTTTGGGACAACTGAAGTTACGTCCTATAATATTGTTTATAAGTATTTTGGAATCTTAAATATGGTTTTTGTTGTATTCTTAACACCTTTTTGGTCCGCTTCAACCGAAGCATATTTAAGAAATGATATTCAATGGATAAAAAATGGCATAAAGCGCTATAATCAATTAAATTTCCTGATGGTTGTTGTTGGAATTATTATGTTGATACTATCGCAGACAGTTTACAGGCTTTGGCTTGGAAAGGGAATCGTAAGTATAGGCTTCAATTTATCGCTCTGGGGCTTTTTATATTTCAGCATAACAATGTTTGCGCTGAAATATGTTTATTTTTTAAATGGCATAAATGCTTTGAGGGTTCAATTCTGGGCAAGTGTTTTTAGTCCGTTTATTTATATTGTAGTTTCGATAATCTTAATAAGATATTATAAAATGGGCGTTTATTCTTTATTTGTTGCGTCAATCATTGCAAACTTTAATGGGTATATATTATCACCTTTACAATATCATTTTGTGATAAATAAAAATAAAAAAGGGATTTGGATCAAATAACCGCAAGTATGAAAGTCTTATATGATCATCAAATGTTTTCTTTGCAAAAATATGGTGGAGTTACAAAATATTTTTGCGAGTTGATCAAAAACTTGCCCAAGAATTGTGAATATGACATTTCGGTTGCATTTTCTGATAATCATTATTTGAAAGACGACCAGGCTTTTTTTAAGAAGCGTTTCTTTGCATTGCCTTCGCCGCAGTTTAAGGGGAAGGGATTTTTAATGAGACAGATTTACCTGCTTAACCAATTTTATTCTGCACGCGAGATCTCTTCTAAAAAATATGATTTACTACACCCGACATTTTACAATAATTATTTTATTGAGATTTTAAAAGATCCCTTCATCATCACCGTGCATGACTTAACTGCCTTTAAATTCAAGGACAGTTATCTTAAAGATGATCCGTTTAGATCTCAAATGGAAAAAGTAGTTAAAAAGGCTAATCGTGTTATTGCCATAAGTGAAAACACGAAAAAAGATGTGATCGAATTTTTTAAAATCAAACCTGAAAAAATTGATGTAGTTCATCATGGCTATAACACGTCTGAAACGACTGCGCAGGTTAATAAATATGGCCGATATATTTTATTTGTTGGACGAAGGGATGGTTATAAGAATTTTAAGAGATTTGCTACAGCAATAAGCAATTTGATGCAAAAAGACAAAGATTTGAAACTAATTTGTGTCGGCGGAAAATTTAATAAGCAGGAAATAACTGATCTAAAAGATTTGAAAATTCTACAACAGGTCTTCGCTTTATCAGTTGATGAAAAAACGCTAAATAATTTGTATGCATGTGCGTTAGTTTTCGTATACCCGTCGTTTTACGAAGGTTTTGGGATGCCTATTCTGGAAGCTTTTGCAAACAATTGTCCTGTTTGTCTAAGCGATACAAGTTGTTTCCCGGAGATTGCCGGCGAAGCGGGTATCTATTTTAACCCATCCGATAAGGAATCGATAATGTTTTCGATAACGAAAGTATTGAATGATCCTAAATTTAGAAATGAAATGATTCTGGCAGGAAAAAAAAGACTAAACCAATTCTCATGGAAGAAAACTGCCGATGAAACATTAGTCTCTTATCAAAAGACGCTTTATTACTCATAACTTATGTATTATGAACAGCAATTTTTAATACATGGCAAACAGAATTAGCTCAATAACTGCGCCCATTTCGTTACAAAAAATCAGGAAACTGAATTTGTTTTGGTATGGATTTACTATATACTCTTTAAGCGTTACATTCACCACTACAGGTCACGTAAACTTTACCATTTGCCAGGGAGCACAAATCATTGGCCTGATTCTAATGACTTCATCCATCTTCAGTATTACGGAACTAAAAATGGACAATGCTTATTTAAGATTTATCTATGTTCCGTATTGTTTATGGCTGGCCTACCTGGTAATTCAGGCTTTTACGTCTCTGCTTGACTATACTTTTTTGAAAGGATTTTTGTTCAACCCTTACGAAGGCATGCTTTATTTTGCCCCACTATTATTGCTGTTTCCAAGGAATATTATTTATTATAAACGACTATTTTATTTTATTGCAATTTTTGGAGTTGCTTATATTTTATATGATGTGGTTTTTATTAGGGATTTATTAAATTCAGACCGTTCAAGTCTAAGCAGTCAGGGTATCGTCGAGGCATTTTCAGATCTTGGTTTTGCCAGTGGTTTTATAATCCTTACTTATGCATACCACGTTAAAAAACGGCAATTATTAGCCTTGACAGTGGTTTTAATGCAGTTATTTTTTGTGGTCGTTAGGGCACGTAGAGGAATGATCCTAATGTATTCTGATATTTTGTTTGTTTCATACCTCCTATACATATTTCATTCAAAAATGAAATTGATGATTATTTATCTTACTATATTCATTTGCGTACTGACAGCCTTGTATGCAAGTAGTGTTTATAGACCAAGTGACAGTAAAGTATTTGGATATTTAGTCACCAGAGGAGATGAAGATACAAGGTCTACTGTGGAAATTTATTTTCATAATGACATGAAAACAAAAGACTGGATTTTGGGGAGGGGGGTTAAGGGTGAATATTTTTGTCCTGATGTAGAGGAAGACCAGGTAACAAATTACAGGTCTACCATTGAGACCGGCTATGAACAAACTATTTTAAAGGGCGGACTAATAAGCCTTGGCCTATTTCTGCTCATCGCAATTCCGGCTATTGTAAAAGGACTTTTTTATTCAAAAAATATATTGTCAAAGGTGGCGGCAATTTGGGTTTTTATGTCGCTCATCAACTCTTATCCCTCAACGGTAAATGCTTTTACATTTCAATACCTACTGGTTTGGATATCTATTGGGATATGCTACAACAAAGAATTGAGGCGAATGCCGGAAGAAATTTTAAAAAATAAGTTTCTTTCGCCGGATAATAGCAATAATAAAACGTGATTTTACGTTGGTAGAAATGCTAGTTTTAGGTAATGTAAATACCGGTAAGGTTTTAATAATTATAAAAAAGTGTGGAACATAAATAATTTATAGATAATGATAAAAAACGTTTTGATTTCAGGTGGAGCTGGTTTTATAGGCTCTAATTTAGCTTTGGCTTTAATAAAAAAAGGATATTCAATTACTATTTTAGATAATTTATCAATACAAATACATGGTAAAAATCCTGAAGAATCTTTTTTGTATAAGTCAATTGCAGAGAAAGTAAATTTCATTAAAGGTGATGTAAGAACTAAAGAAGATTGGGTAAAAGCCCTCGAAGGACAGGATGCTATAATACACCTTGCCGCCGAAACCGGAACCGGACAGTCTATGTATCAAATTTATAAATACTCCGAGGTAAATACCGGTGGAACATCTTTGCTTTTGGACCTTGTTGCAAATAATAAAACAGGCATTAAAAAGATGATTGTGGCGTCGTCCAGGGCAATATACGGCGAGGGAAGATACAAGTGCCCAACCCATGGCGAAGTATATCCTGCAGCAAGGGAAGAAGCAGATTTAAAAGCCGGAAATTTTGAATGTATTTGCCCTATTTGTGGCGGTGATGTACAACTATTGTCGACAAATGAAGTTTCTAAAATCGAGCCTCAATCGATTTATGGGATTTCAAAATACAACCAGGAACAATTGTTTTTAATTGCCGGTAAATCATTAAATATTCCGTCAGTTGCCTTCAGGTATCAGAATGTTTATGGGCCGGGACAATCACTTTCAAATCCATATACCGGAATATTATCGATCTTTTCTACCCAAATAAAAAATAACAATGGCATTAATATTTTCGAGGACGGCAAAGAAAGCCGCGACTTTGTTTATATTGATGATGTTGTAAATGCTACGATTCTTGGTTTAGAAAACGAAAAGGCAAATTATCAATCTTATAATGTTGGATACGGAAAACCCGTAACGGTATTGGAAATCGCCAATAAGTTGATCGAATTATACCAATCAAAAGTCAACGTAAAAGTAACAGGTAATTTTCGCTTGGGAGACATCCGGCATAACTTTGCAGATTTACAAAAAATTAAAAAAGATCTTAGTTATATTCCTTCAGTATCCTTCGAAAAAGGGATAAGTAATTTTGCCAAATGGGTAAACACCCAAGGAGTTAGAGACGATTTATATTCAGACAGTATGAGCGAACTTAAAAAGAGAGGGTTATTCAAATGAAGAAAGTCGATTTTGAAAATAAGCGCATCTTATATATTGGTCCTGTATATTTTCATTACGATCAACACGTAATTAATAAACTAAGGGAATTTAAAGCGCTTGTGGATACATTTGAAATCTATCCACACATAAAAAGCCTTTATTTTAGATTGCTTAACAAGTTAAAATCGCCAAAGCTTGCTGCTTTTAAAGAAAAGTTTTATGGTCCCCTCTTGGAAAAGAAAAATTACGATTATGTTCTTGTACGAACGGGTTTTCAATTAACGGAACCTCTTTTACAAAGATTAAAAGAAAATAATCCAAACGCAAAATTCATCAATTTTCATTGGGACTCACTGACACCCGTATACGATTATACGCATACTATAAAATATTTCGACAAAATTTACACGTTCGATTTTAAAGACTGTCAAACACATAAAGAACTTGAATATCTTCCGCTATTTTATCTGGACGAATATAAACAACACCGCGATAAGACAATTGGAACAAAAAAGAAAGCTGATCTGTTGTTTATAGGTGCATGGCGGGATATGGAAAGGGTAAATCTAGTCCAAAAAACAGAGGAACTTGCTAATAAAAATGACCTGCATTTTTCTCATTATTTACATCTTTCATTATTAGACCAAATCCGCTTTTTCAGAAGAGGAATAAACCCCAAAAAAGCCAGGTCCAAAAGACTTTCGCATAAAGAAATTTTACAACTTTTTTCAACAACTAATACAATAATAGACTTCCCAAGCTCTTTTCAAACAGGCTTGACAATGAGAACTTTTGAAACACTCGGGTCAGGAAGAAAATTGATTACAACAAATAAAAATATTAAAAGCGAACCTTTTTACGACCCGGAATTTATAGATGTTATCGATGCAAAAGATCTTGTTTTGAATGTTGATTTTATAAAAAAAATACCATCAACAAACATGTATGAAAAGATCGAAGATTATTCCATTGAAGGATACGTCAATAAATTATTCCGGCAATAAATTTTGGTAATCAAAACGAATTTTTATAAAGAAAGTAATCTATTTAATGAGTGCATTCTTTAAAAGAAATCTTCAAAAAGAACTTAAATAATAAAATTAACCACTAAAATTTATGTTAGATAATAAAATTCTCTTAATTACCGGAGGCACAGGATCTTTTGGGAATGCAGTTTTAAAAAGGTTTTTAAATACGGATATCAAAGAAGTAAGAATATTTAGCCGGGATGAAAAGAAGCAGGATGACATGCGCCAGTTCTATCGCAATGATAAGATCAAATATTATATTGGTGATACTCGGGACAAAAGAAGTATTGATTCAGCTATGCATGGTGTGGATTATGTTTTTCAGGCTGCTGCTCTTAAACAAGTGCCTTCCTGCGAATTCTTCCCCATGGAAGCGGTACGTACAAATATTATTGGTTGTGAAAATGTTCTGGATAGTGCAGTAGAGCATGGCGTTAAAAACGTTATTGTGCTAAGTACCGATAAAGCGGTGTACCCGATTAATGCAATGGGTATGTCTAAAGCATTAAGCGAAAAGGTAATGATAGCCAAAAGCAGAAATCTTACAGGCACAAATACTATATTCTGTGGTACCAGGTATGGAAATGTTATGGCTTCGAGAGGTTCTGTTATTCCTTTATTTATAGAACAAATAAAAAAGGGAAATCCGCTAACCATTACAGATCCAAACATGACGCGGTTTATGATGACTTTAGATGATGCTGTTGACTTGGTATTATATGCCTTCAACAATGGAAAACAAGGCGATCTCTTTGTACAAAAATCTCCGGCAGCAACAATTGCTACACTGGCCAAAGCCCTTAAAGAATTGTACAATGCTTCTAACCCGATAAATATAATTGGGACAAGGCATGGCGAAAAAGTATATGAAGTATTAGTAAACCGGGAGGATATGACCAAGGCGGAGAACATGGGAGATTTTTACCGTATACCCGCTGACAACCGGAATTTAAATTATGAAAGTTATTTCTCCGAAGGAATGGATGTGACTGGCATTGAAGAATATCACTCTCATAATACTGATCGACTGGACCTGGAAGCAACAAAAAAATTATTGCTAAAATTAGAATTGATTAGAAGCGATTTAAAACTTGCTATTTAATGAAGGCTTCCTTACATAAAGGCGGATCATTTAAGGATAACAGAGGCACACTCGAATTTGTAAATGAAGAGAACCCAGGGCACTATCGGAGGTTTTATCTAATGAATCACGCAGATACAAAAGTGGTACGAGCCTGGCAAGGCCATATGCTCGAGGAGAAGGGGTTTTATGTCATTAAAGGAAGTTTTATGATAGCAGTATTGCATCCTGAAAATTTTGAGCAACCTTCCGACGACGACGAGCCTGAATTTTTTACACTTAATGTATCTAGCAATTTTTTTTTAAGAGTACCAGGAGGAAATTATACGGGCATTAAAGCGCTTGCGACAGACTCAACGCTTTTGGTGCTTTCAGGAATGGATTTCGCGGGATCAAAAAAAGACGACTATCGCCAGCCTACTCATCGGTGGGTTGATTGGGATTCAATTTTATAACTATTTTATTTTCTTTAAAACCCCATATAAAAGAACACATGCTTCGTATAGGAATTACCGGCCAGTTTGGTTTCGTGGGAACACATCTCCATAATTATCTTGGTTTAAAAGATGATGTAGAACAGATTCCTTTTCAAAAGCTTTTTTTTGAAGATAAAATATTGCTTCAGAATTTTGTAAAGCAATGTGATGTGGTCGTTCATCTCGCAGCCATGAACCGACACTCTGATGTAAATGTTTTATATCAAACAAACATAACCTTGGTTCAATCGCTTATCGAAGCGATGGAATCAGAGGACGTTACGCCGCATATTATTTTTTCATCGTCCACGCAGGAAGACGGAAATAATTGTTATGGAAATTCCAAAAAAGAAGGCCGTGAGCTATTTGGCTTCTGGGCTGAAAAGACCGGAGCAACATTTACCGGACTTGTTATTCCAAATGTTTTCGGACCATTCGGAAAGCCTTACTATAATTCGGTGGTAGCAACTTTTTGCTACCAACTCACCCATAATGAAGAACCAAAAATAGTAGAAGATGCAACGGTAAAACTTATTTATGTAGATGAACTGACGGCGGAAATTTGGAGACTTATTCAAGATAAAAAATCAGCACCTTGCCATTATTTGCCAGCCACTTCTGAAATAAAAGTCGCCAATATTTTGGCGCTACTGAATGAATATAAAAGCCAGTATTTTGAAAAGAATGTTTTCCCGGTTTTTAATAATCACTTTGAATTGAATCTTTTCAACACTTTCAGATCTTATATTGATCACTTGGCCCACTATCCTGTCATACTGAAAAAGAATACTGACAGCAGGGGCAGTTTTGTTGAAATTGTGAAGACACTTACTGGCGGACAATTTTCGTTTTCAACTACTCATAAAAAAATTACCCGCGGCGATCATTTCCACACGAGAAAAATTGAAAGATTTGTAGTGATAAGTGGCAAAGCCGTTATTGAACTGCGTCGTATAGGTACAAAAGAAATTCTTCATTTTGAACTTAACGGCGAAAACCCCTCGTTTGTAGATATGCCTATTTGGTACACCCATAATATTACGAATGTGGGAACAGAAGACTTATTTACGTTATTTTGGATAAATGAATTTTTTGATCCGGAAGATCCGGATACCTTTTTTGAAAAAGTAACGTACGACATTAATCAACCAAGAGTTATATAAAATTATGCCTCACCCCAAATTGAAAATTGTTACGATAGTTGGTACACGCCCGGAAATTATACGGTTATCACGCACGATGTCGCGCCTTGACGAATTTGTGGATCAAATAATTGTGCATACAGGTCAGAATTATGATTATGAATTAAATGAAGTTTTCTGGAAAGAGTTAGAATTGAGAAAACCGAACTTTTTTTTAGAAGTTAATACCTCTTCATTAGGTGCAACAATCGGTGACATCATGCGTAGGACTGAGGAGTTGCTGATTAGGGAGAAGCCCGACGGACTGCTGGTTTTAGGAGATACCAACTCTTGCCTCTCTGCATACATTGCCAAAAGAATGCACATTCCCGTATTTCATATGGAAGCAGGAAACAGGAGTTTTGATTTTAATGTCCCTGAGGAAACCAACCGCAGAATTATAGATCACATAGCAGATTTTAATCTTGTTTATACCGAGCATGCACGCAGGCATTTACTAACGGAAGGCATTCCTCACCGCAGAATTTATCTGACGGGTTCGCCGATGAAAGAAGTATTAAGGTTTTACAGAGAAAAAATAAATCAGTCTGGCATCCTTTCAAATTTAAAGATTGAACCAAAAAAATACTTTGTGATTTCTATTCACCGCGAAGAAAATGTGGATAACCCGGCAAATCTTAAGCAAATAATCAGTGTGCTAAATCAGATGGCAAGTGATTATCGTTTACCCGTAATCGTAAGTACACATCCAAGGACGAGAAAGCGCATTGAGCAACTTGGGGAAACGTCTATCGATAAAAATATCTTGTTTTTGAAGCCTTTTGGGTTTTTGGATTACATTAATCTGCAGCAACATTCAATTTGCACGGTATCTGACAGCGGAACTATTAGTGAAGAATCATCTATACTTGGTTTTCCGGCAATTTCCATCAGGCAATCTATGGAACGGCCAGAAGCGCAAGATACGGGCTCTATCATTCTTACCGGGTTTGATCCCGATGTTATTATGAATTCTATAGAATTGGTAATGAAAGAGACTAAAACACGTAATACTTTTAGTGTACCCGATGATTATCAGATTGAAGATACATCGTGGCGTGTTGTTAAATTGATAATGGGTAATTGTAAATTAAGTAATTTATGGAACGGTATAAAAGGAAGATGAATATTAAAATTATCACTAACGACCCGTTCCCGGTAGGAATGGCTAATACCAATCGCATCATGTCGTATGCAAAAGGCTTTACTGAAAATAATTGCAATGTGTCTGTAATTTGCATGAAGCCAACAGAAAATGCAAAAGTCGTTTTTAATACGGCAAGTTCCGGAATGCTTGACGGTGTATATTTTGAATATGCAGCAGGTAAAACTATAATAAGCAATAGTTACATTAGCAGGCAACTCGATAATATCAGGGGAGTTATAAAAACCTGTGTCGATATTATAAAACAAAAAAAATCTGCGAAAAAAGATGCGATAATTTATTACACAACATCAACACCTGTGGCTCTTTTAATTTTCGTTATTACTCGTTTTAAAAGAATTATATTTCTAAAAGAAGAAAGCGAGTTTCCTTTTGTTTACACCGGCAATATGTCTTTGATAAAAAAATGGATGTATAATAATCTTCATTATTCAATATTTGATGGTTTGTTATTAATGACCAAAAAATTAATTAAATATTTTAAAGAAGAAAGAGAACTGAAGGCGCCTTACCTGCATGTGCCAATGACAGTTGACTTTGAAAGGTTTGTAAAACTGAACAATAAAAAAAGTGATGAGCAATACATTGCTTATTGCGGCTCTTTAAATAATAAAAAAGATGGCGTTGATGTTCTCATAGATGCTTTTTCTATTTTAGCCCACGAATATCCAAACATTTCATTGTACCTGGTTGGCGATTTTGCCTCCAAAGCGGAACAGGAACTTTACCTAAATAAGGTAACTCAAAACCAGCTGACAAAAAGAGTAATATTTAAAGGCCGCCTGGGGCGAGAAGCTATTCCGGAACTGTTATCAAATGCTTCTATTTTAGTATTGCCAAGGCCGGCAAGCATGCAAGCTGAAGGAGGTTTCCCAACCAAATTGGGAGAATACTTATCCACAAGTAACCCGGTGATAGTAACTAAAGTTGGTGAGATAGCGGAATACCTCAAAAATGATGTAAATGTATTTATGGCGGAGCCTGGAGATATTGCTTCGTTGGTAGCTGCAATAAGAAAAATTCTTGAAAATTATTCGCGCGCATTGGAAATAGGTGCGAAGGGACAACACGTGGTACTGGAACATTTTAATTACAAAATCCAAACTAAAAATATCATTGATTTTATTGAGAATTTAAAAATGGTTCACCGCCCTTTAAAAACTTCTAATATGCATAATTTTAATTATCAATAACCATTTACTAATACTAATTATTAATAATATTAATAATATTAATAATTAAGATCAAAATTGAAAATAAAAACCCCGAAGAATTTGACACCGTTAGTAACATGCTTGCTATTTTGGAACAGTTTATTTACTTATTATAAAACGCAATTTTAGTTGGATGAGTAAAAGATTAAAAGTTTTAATAATCGCGCATGAACTTTCGCCTATACAAGGGTCCGAGTGTGCAGAAGGCTGGAATGTTGTTATAAGATTGGCTGCTCATCACAACGTTACGGTTTTATATGCTAGTGGCAGCCAGTCAAATCCCCAAGGTTACGTTATTGCTGTAAACGATTTTATCAAGAAGCAAGGCGCTATTGAAGGCTTGACGTTCATTAATGTTGATCAACCGCCGTTGACTCAAATGATTGCTTTGGGTAATAAAGCATTTTCTAAGCTTGGTGCAATAGGGTTACCTGTATTATATTATTTAGGCTATAAACATTGGCAAAAAGCTGCATTTCTAAAGGCAAAGCAGTTGCATGAAAATGAGAAATTTGATGTAGTACATCAACTAACACAAATAGCTTTTCGTGAGCCGGGTTTATGGTGGAAACTGGGTATCCCATTTTTTTGGGGACCTACGGGTGGTACATCTACTTTACCAAAGAAGTTTTATGAGCTTCTTTCAAAGAAGATCAAAATTTTGGAACTGCTAAGAACTTTTTCAAACTTTTACCAGTTCAATTATAGCTCCAGGGTAATTAAAGCAAATAAACTCGCATCAATTATTTATGCTTTTTCAAAGGAGGATGCGCAACTCTTTAAAAAAAGAGCTACCGGCCAAATTAAACTGATGCTGGATGCAGGTTCAATTAATCATCCTTTTTCGGCAAAAAAACTGGCCGCAAAACGCTCACCAACTTTAAGAGGCATTTGGTGCGGACAATTAATTGAAAGAAAGGCTGCGATTATATTATTAAAAGCTCTGGCGATGAATGAAATTACCAGAAATCAGGTACAATTTCAAATAGTGGGCAGCGGTACACTTGAAAACGTGTTGCGTGAAGAAGCGGCCAGGCTTGGGTTAAATAATATTGAATGGATTAAAAATGTAAGCCGGGAAACAGTTTTTGAATTGATGAATGATGCTGACTTTTTCGTACACACCAGTATTAGAGAAGCCACTTCAAATGTAATACCGGAAGCGTTATCATGCGGCCTTCCGGTAATTTGCCACGATGTAAATGGAATGAGTATTGCCATAAATGACACTTGCGGTATAAAAATTCCCTTTGTATCACCAGCGGAAAGTATTGAAGGCGTTCACCTAGCCATCGCAAGGCTTGTGCAAAATAGCAATTTATTGGATCAACTAAAAAAAGGTGCTTTCGTCAGGTCTAGGGAAATAAGCTGGGATAATATGGCAGAAACAATAGCGAAAGATTACTCTGAAACTATAAATATTAGCTTAAAAAAAAAATACAATAAAGAGCATTTTGCCAAACATGAAAGTATTGCAAATTAACAACCATCATTTTATAAAAGGCGGGGCAGATCGCGTGTATTTTAATACAGGTCGCCTACTACAGGAGCGTGGACATGAGGTTTTGTATTTCAGTTCAAAGAATTCAAAAAATGTTGCCTCTCCCTATTCAGATATTTTCGTTCCTGTAAATGATAATCGAAACAATAATTTTCTTCAAAAAATTGGCGGCGTTAAGGATTATATTTTCAATAAAACAGCCTACGCTAATTTAAATGAATTACTAAAAAAAAATAAGCCAGACGTTGCACATTTACATTTGTTTTATGGCGGCCTTTCGGGTTCAATTCTTAAAGCTTTAAAAGAACATGAAGTACCCATTGTCGAAACTGTTCATGATTACAGATTGCTTTGCCCCGCAAATGCATTTTTAAATGCAGAGAATGAGATTTGTGAAAAGTGCAGAAATCAGTCTTATTACCAATGTATAACAGGAAAGTGTCTAGATAATAACTTTTTTTACAGTTCGATCCTTTCAATAGAAGCTTACAACAGAAAATATTTTACTAACCCGTTGGATTATGTGGATCATTTTATTTTCGTAAGTGAATTTTCTAAACTTAAACACTTTGATTTTAACAAGCACTATAAAAATAAATCCTCCCATTTATACAATTTCACCACTATCTCAAAGGAAGTTTCAATAACATCTAAGGGAAAATATTTTCTTTTTTTTGGAAGACTTTCCACGGAAAAGGGAATACATACACTTATAGGTGCGGCAATCCAAAATAATTTTATATTGAAGATTGCAGGCGGTGGCCCATTGGAGGAAGAAATAATTGAACATGCAAGAACCAATACGAATATTGAATACCTCGGTCATCAATCCGGCGAGGATCTGGCAGAATTAATCAAGCAGTCTTCGTACGTGGTGGTACCCTCAGAATGGTATGAAAATAATCCGATGACAATCTTAGAAGCTTATGCTCTTGGAAAGCCGGTTATAGGTGCGAACATTGGTGGAATTCCTGAAATCACTATAAATAAGAAAACAGGTTTCCTTTTCGAATCAAGAAATGTTGCGGATTTGTCAAAAGTCATGAACGATGCAGAAACTATCAACGATCGAGATTACGCTGACATGTGTTTGAATGCCAGAAAATTTGCAGAAACTCAATTTGGAGAAGAAGCGCATTATACAAAATTAATAGATGTGTATACCGGATTACTAAAAAATGCTTAAGAAATCAATTTCATATATAATAAAAAAAATAACGGGAAGAAATTACCAGGTTGATTCGCATTTAAATGTTAGTGATATTCTTATTATTCTTAACGGAAAATTATGGTGTCTGTTGAGAGGCTTTTCCATGAAGCTTTTTTTAGGAAGCTCAAAGGGATTACTATTCGTCGGTAGGGGATGTAAGATTCGTCATAAATCGCATATTTATTTTGGTAAAACAATTAATATAGGCGACAATGTAGAAATTAACGCGCTTTCAAAAGAGGGAGTAAAAATTGGGAATAATGTTTCTATACTAAGAAACACTATTATTGAGTGCACTGGCGTTATAAGAAGTATGGGATTAGGAATCGTCATTGGCAACAATGTTGGTATCGCTCAAAATTGTTTTATACAGGTAAGGGGCAGAGTAGTAATTGGTGATGATGTAATTTTTGGTCCGGGTGTTTCAGTCTTTTCTGAAAATCATAATTTTTCTGATCCCGATAAACCAATAAGAGATCAGGGAGAAACGAGGGTAGGTGTCATTATTGAAGTAGGGGCTTGGGTAGGAAGCGGAGCTACAATTCTGGATGGAGTTACTATTGGCAGGCATTCAATAATTGCAACAGGAAGTGTCGTAAATAAAGATGTGCCACCTTTTTCTATCGTGGGAGGTGTGCCAGCAAAGTTTATTAAATCAATAAATAAAACAGATAACTAATTCGTTCAGATGATCATTGTCATTCTTACTTAAAAAAGCAAAATTTAAAAATTTCATGAAAAAAGTATATATAGCCGGATGTGGCGGAATGCTCGGAGAAGCGTTTTACAAACAATTTCGAAAAGACTATGAAATAAAATGTACTGATATAGATGTTAATGAAAACTGGCTCAGTTTTTTAGATTTTAGAGACTATGAAGCCTATCGGCAGGACGTTATTGACTTCAAGCCCGATTATTTGTTTCACTTAGGCGCCTTTACCAGTCTGGAATATTGCGAACTAAACGTTGAAGAGACTTACAGAACGAATACACTTGCTGTAGAAAACGCGTGTTACATTGCTAATGAACTTGATATTCCATTACTGTACATAAGCACTGCGGGCATCTTTGACGGGAATAAAGAATCTTATGATGATTGGGATTTGCCAAATCCGCTTGGACACTATGCACGCTCGAAATGGGCCGGTGAATTATATGTGAAAGAGAATGTTCTTAAACATCTTGTTTGCAGGGCTGGGTGGATGATGGGAGGCGGACCAAAAAAAGATAAAAAATTTATTCAAAAATTGATGGCCCAGATAAAGGCCGGCAAAAATGAATTGTTTATTGTAAATGATAAGGACGGTACTCCTACCTTTACGCATGACTTTGCTAAAAATGTAAAAGTACTTTTGCAGAAGGAATATTGGGGCTTGTATAACATGGTATGTGAAGGTCAAACTAGCAGATATGAAGTGACAAACGAGCTTCTCAAAATTTTACACCTAGATGGAAAAATCAAACTGACACCTGTAAGTTCTGATTATTTCAAAGAAACTTATTTCGCGGCGCGGCCGTCTTGTGAAAGACTAGTTAATCGTAAACTTATAAACCGCGACGTAAATCTTATGCGCGATTGGAAAATTGCCTTACAAGAATATATTTCTGAATATTATGAGGGGTATCTCGATTAAATAAATATGGATAAGTTACGAATAGCAGCCTTTGGTTTCAGAACAATACCGTTAGCTAAAGGCGCAGCGGGTGCTGATAAATTTGCTCTCGAATTACTCCCGAGACTTGTTGCAAGAGGCCATGAAGTGACGGCTTACAACAGGCGTTACCGAGATGTGTTCGTTAATAAAAATAGCTATAAGGGCGTCAAAATAAAAACTTTTACAACCACAAGCGCAAAGGGTTTTGATACCTTATTACATTCTTTTAAATGCACTTGGGATATTATTGTAAACAATACAGCCGACATTGTCCATATTCAAAATGGAGGAAACAGTATATGGGCATTGCCTTTAAAACTTTTTGGCAAGAAGGTTTTCATTAGCCAGGATGGTGTAGATTGGAAACGGGATAAATGGCCCTGGTATGGAAAACTGTATTTAAAGTTTGCCGCATATCTTACTTCAAAATTGCCTACACAAGTAATTTTTGATAATGTAATTGCTAAAAAGATTTATGAAAATAGATTTAAAAAGAAGTTTGAGTTTATCCCCTTCGGTAGTGAAGTTGAAGCTGTAACGACAAATGATTCAGTTTTGATTAAATACAATCTGGTAAAGGATGAATATTATTTATTTGTTGGTAGATTTATACCCGATAAGGGCTTACACTATCTTATCCCCGCCTTCAAAAATTCCGGTTCAAATAAAAAATTAGTTTTGGTTGGCGGCTCGCCCAATCCTTCAGGATACGAAAAGGAAATTAGAAATATGTCGAATGAAAACATCATTTTTCCTGGGTATTTATATGGTGATGATGTAACCTTGTTAATGCTGAATTGTTTCTGTTACATTCAGCCATCAGATATTGAGGGCCTTTCACCAGTTGTTTTATCTGTTATGGGGTTAGGAATTCCCCTTATAGTAAGCGATATCGAAGAAAACCAATATGCGGTACAGGATACAGCTTTGAAATTTAAAAGAGCTAATATTTATTCTCTTACTGAAATAATCGCATATGCCGATAAAAATCAACCAGTTTTGAAAGGTCTTGCAAAAAAGGCACAGCAACGAGCTTTGAGTGAATTTAATTGGGATAAAGTTACGGATGATCACATAAGGGTTTTTTGCGGGCAAACTTTAGACGAAAATGTGTTAAAATAGCATACCAATTCTTACGCATAATTATTAAATAAAAGAAAACAACGCGTTTTTAATATTATTTGAAACATGAATAAGCAGTTTACAAGATATCTTCAAATTACCTTGGTAATATTAGACTTATTGATTCTAAACCTGTTCTACTTAATTTGCAAAATAGTATTGACCAAGAATTTTGATTCAAAATTTTTAAATTCATATATTTTATACTGGACAATTTCAATTGCTTCCTGGCTTGCTCTTTCTTTCGTTTTAAGAACTTATGCCGAAAAAGTTATATTGAGTTTTGATTCTTTCACTAAAAGAACAATACAGGTTTATCTTTTTTGGATCATCTTTATAATGTTTTATTTGTTTTTTGCAAGGCAATTGGAAATTTCCCGCATTTTTATAGTTTCTTCAATTGCTTGTTTTGGATTTGGCCTTCTTATTAATAGATTTATCTATCTCGGCATTCGCAAACATTTTAAAAATAGTGATTACCTTATTAAGAAAGTTCTGATACTTGGCTACAATGAAACTGCAAAAAAACTCGCCAAATATTTTGAGGAGGATGGTCTTAACACCCAACTAATCGGATATGTTGAAAATGATGAAAATGTTCATGAATTGTCAAATTATCCTGTTTTAGCGGAGCTCAACAATACATTGCAGATAGCAAAAAAACTCAATATCCAGGAAATTTTTTCAACAATTACACCAGAGCAGAACAAAGAAATTTACAATCTTATGTATCAATCGGAAAAAGAGTGTATTCGGTTTAAAATCGTACCTAACCTCGCCATTTTTATGACACGAGAAGTCCACATTGAATTTTTTGGGGAACTGCCAATACTGTCTTTGCGAACAGAGCCACTTGACGATGTTGGAAACCGAATTAAAAAAAGAGCACTTGATATTGCTGTAAGTACG
Organism: Chitinophagales bacterium; assembly: GCA_038245055.1. GTDB lineage: Bacteria > Bacteroidota > Bacteroidia > Chitinophagales > Chitinophagaceae > Ginsengibacter. The sequence continues at coordinate 18,550 of JBBRSV010000051.1, forward strand.
CTTATAATCGTGTTAGTACTTTCATGGCTCATTCCTCTTTTAGGATTATTAATTTTTTTAGAATCCGGATTGCCCATATTTTTTAGGCAGTTGCGTACAGGAAAAGACAAGAAACCTTTTTATTGCTGGAAGCTTCGAAGTATGAAAGCAAATAAAGATGCCAATTTGAAACAGGCTACCAAAAATGATGCAAGAATCACGCGAATTGGGAAATTTATCCGAAAGACGAGCCTTGATGAATTCCCACAGTTTATAAATGTTCTTCGCGGTGAAATGAGCCTTGTTGGTCCCAGGCCACATATGGTAAAACACACCTCAGATTATTCAAAAGTTGTGGATGATTATATGGTAAGGCAATTTATTAAGCCTGGAATTACGGGTTGGGCCCAGATAAATGGTTTCAGGGGCGAAATCACAAATCCTGAACAAATTAAAATGAGGGTAAATAAAGATCTTTGGTATCTTGAAAATTGGACATTGTGGCTAGACATTCAAATTCTGTTCTTAACCTTATACTATATTTTTAAAGGCGATAAGAATGCGTTCTAATTATTTATTAAAAATTGATTATGCTCTTGGTCATGTCATGTAAACCGTTTGTTATTAATAATTACAAAACTTAGGCAATACAAATAATCATAATTCGTTTTTTTTATTAGGAAGAATTATAGAGTTTCGAATTTATATCGGCATAAAAAACAATTAGATACATGAAAATTTTAATTACTGGTGTAGCAGGTTTTATTGGTTCTAATCTTGCTAAACGACTTTTAGAAAGGGGGCATACTGTGATAGGAATAGATAACCTTAATTATGGTTTCAGGCGAAACATTGATTTTGCAAAAGGACTACCAAATTTCCAATTAATAATGGGTGATATTGCCAATCCTCTGATTTTGAAAGATGTGAAGGCTGATATAGTTGTACACCTAGCTTCGCAGAAAATTCCACGATATACCAATGCCTTAAGAACACTGGAAGAAAATTATTTGATGCTCCGCAATGTGGTACATAAATGCCTGATGGATAAATCAAAAATTCTTTTTGCTTCAACCTCAGACGTATACGGTAAAAATCCCAATATTCCTTTTACCGAAAATTCCGATCTCGTTATGGGACCTACAACTGTTAAGCGCTGGGCTTACGCACTATCTAAAATGTATGGTGAGCAGTATATTATTGCGAACCATGATGAATATGGACTTCCATATACAATTACAAGGTTCTTTGGCTCATATGGCCCAAATCAAAATTTAACATGGTGGGGTGGCCCTCAATCAGTTTTTATTGAAAAATCTTTAAAAAAACAACCCATCGACATCCACGGAGACGGAAACCAAACAAGGACATTCACTTTCGTCGATGACACAGTTGACGCACTTATAGCTTGCATTGAAAATGACAAATCAGACAACGAAATTTTCAACACCGGTCCAAAATCTGATGCTGAGATTTCAATTAAAGATTTAGCCACATTAATTTGGAAATTGGTAAATGGCCCTGGTTCTGAGCCCCAGCTTAACTTTATTCCCTACTCAACTTTTGGCAATTATGAAGATGTAATGAGAAGAGTTCCTGACATTTCAAAACTTTGTTCCTATTTTGATTTTCAGCCGGAGTGGGATTTGGAAAGCGGACTGAAAGTTACGATCGAATGGCAAAAGAAAACAATGGCCGAACATTAAAAATTGAAGTAAAATTAATGACATCAAAAAAATGGGCAATTGTTGGCGGGGGAATTATGGGAATGACACTTGCCCATCGCTTATCTCAACTCGGACACAATGTGACTATATTCGAAGCGGCGCACGAACTTGGAGGTTTAGTAAGTTCCTGGAAAATGGATGATGTAGAATGGGACAAATTTTACCATGTAATTCTGCTGTCTGATTTTCGCACACGCAATATTCTTAAAGATATTGGGCTTGAAGATTCAATAGAATGGGTTGAGACAAAAACAGGTTTTTATATTGAGGGTAAATTGTATTCGATGTCTGACACGATAGAATTTCTAAAGTTTCCAACCCTCAACCTTGTTGATAAATTCCGTTTGGGAATAACCATTGTCGTTGCCTCGCGAATAAAAAACTGGAAGCGGCTTGAAAAAATACCCGTAACCCGCTGGCTTAGGCGTTGGTCCGGGTCAAACACTTTTAATAAGATCTGGCTACCCTTACTGCGAGCAAAACTGGGAGAGAGTTATAAAAAAACTTCTGCTGTTTTCATTTGGGCAACAATTCAAAGAATGTACGGCGCAAGGCGCAGCGGGCTGAAAAGAGAAATGTTTGGCTTTGTGCCTGGTGGGTATAAAGTAGTAATTGACGCTTTCAAGGAAACGTTGATTTCGGAGGGAGTGATTATCAAAACACGTTGTGCTGCAAAAAAGGTAATGACCGGTTCATCTGGTAAGCCGTCTATTTTATTTGACGAGCAAGGCAAAGAAGAATTTGATGAGGTGATTGTGACTTTGCCATCTTCTGTTTCAGCCAGGCTTTGCGACGGACTATCCGCCGCAGAAATAGACAAGTTGAATAATATTGAATATTTAGGGGTGATTTGCGTAGCTGTATTATTGGATAAGTCAATCAGTGATTTTTATGTAACTAACATAACTGATAGTTGGGTACCTTTTACCGGTGTAATAGAAATGACAGCCCTAGTTGATAAAAAATATTTAGGTGGAAATACACTTGTCTATTTACCAAAATACGTAGTTGCAGACGACCCGCTTTTTAATCAATCAGATGACGAAATCAAAACATATTTTATTGATAATTTTAAAAAAATGTACCCGTCACTGTTACAAGATAACATCAAATTTGTTGGTGTAGCCCGCGCAAAACACGTTATTACTGTTGCCAAAATTGGCTATTCAGATGCATTACCCGGAGTAAAAACTTCAATATTTGGTGTATCTATAATCAATACTTCGCACATTAAAGACGGCACACTGAATGTTAACGAAACAGTGCGCGTTGCAGAAACAAAACTGAAAGAAATTTTGAATTAAAATAAGCTAATGCTAAAAAAGAAAAAAATGCTTGCAAGTATTTCACTTGATCTCGACGATCAATGGTCATATATGAAAGTACATGGAGATGCTGGCTGGGACCAGTTTCCATCTTACCTTGATATATTCTTGCCGGTAGTGTTAGACGTCTTAGATAAACTAGATATAAAAATCACATTTTTTATCGTAGGCCAGGATGCTGCCATTGAAAAAAATCATAGTATACTGCGAACTATTGTAGAGCGCGGGCACGAGGTGGGCAATCATTCCTTTCATCACGAATCATGGTTAAAGACTTATTCTAAAGAAAAAATAGAAGAAGAAATAGTGAGAGCTGAAGATGCAATACTAACAGCCACGGGCAAACGGACTATTATGTTTCGGGGACCGGGTTTCAGTTGGAGCTATGATTTGTTACAGGTTCTTCAAAAACGTAACTATATATTTGACGCTTCCATACTTCCCACTTATATATCGCCCATAATGCGGCAATATTATTTTTGGAATTCCAAACTTTCAAGAGAAGAAAAAGACAGCAGGAAGGAATTGTTTGGTTCGTTTAAGGAAGGATTTTATCCTTTAAAACCGTACACCTGGAATTTAAAAAATGAGACTACTTTACTGGAAATTCCCGTAACAACAATGCCGGTTTTCAAAATTCCTTTTCATCAGAGCTACCTCCTCTACATAAGCAATGTATCTGTTGCACTTATGAAAATGTATTTGCGGTTTTCAATTCTAATGTGTAAATTGACAAAGACTTCCCCCAGCTATTTGCTACATCCTCTTGATCTTATAGGAAAAGACCATGTGCCTTCACTTGCGTTTTTCCCAGGTATGAATATTGAAAGTGAACGTAAGTTGAAAATTTTTGAAATGGCGATTCAGATTTTAAAGGACAATTTTGATCTTGTTCCCATGTCAAAATTTTCTGAAAGTCTTTCTCATGATTTAAAAGAAATCAATCTTACTTCATAGCTGATAGAATATATTTAACGAAGCATGAAAATTTTTTCCATTGTAGGTGCCCGTCCCCAGTTTATTAAATTGGCGCCTTTATCATCTGCCCTATTTGGTATGCACGAAGAATTTATTGTACATACGGGCCAGCATTACGATTATTTAATGTCGGAGAAAATTTTCACGGACCTAGGTATTCGTAAACCGGATATTCACCTTGAAAGCAAATCGGGAACGCAAGCGGCGCAAACTGGCGAAATGATGTTAAAGCTTGAAATGGCAATGACAGAAAAAAATCCAGACATCGTTATTGTATTTGGTGATACCAATTCGACTTTAGCGGGAGTTATATCCGCTGCTAAACTAAACATTCCAATTCTGCATATCGAGGCGGGTTTGCGAAGTTACAACCGTAGCATGCCAGAAGAAGTCAACAGGATAGCGGCTGACCATCTTTCAAAATACCTTTTTGCTCCTACTGAAACAGCCGCCAAAATACTGAAAACTGAAGGGCTGGAAAAGCATACATTCCTGACGGGAGACATTATGGTGGATACCATCGAAAATAATATTGAAATTGCTCTCGGGAAATCAAATGTGATTGCAAAACTGAAGCTCGAAAATAAAGAGTTCAATTTACTTACTTTGCACAGAAATTATAATGTGGATAACACGGATATATTAGAACATATACTTACACAATTGGGGCAGTTAGATGTAAGCATTATTTTTCCGGTTCATCCCCGTACCCGAAAAATGCTAACAAAAACATTTAGTGTGCCGACTAATATTATGCTTGTTGAACCACAAGGATATTTGGATTTTATAACACTTGAATATTTTTCAACAAGAATCATTACAGATTCAGGCGGCATACAAAAAGAGGCTTATATACTTAAGAAACCTTGCGTGACTCTTCGTACCGAAACCGAGTGGGTAGAAACTGTAGACGAAAGATGGAACTTATTAGTAAATCCATGCGATAAAATGATCAGCTCAAAAATTTCTAATTTCACAGTTCCCGATAGTCAAAATGATGTTTTCGGGAGGAACGTTACGGAAAAAATGGTGCGGCTCATTAATAACCTGAGCTAGTCTTAATAAGTAATGGTGAACAAATAAATTGAGGAGCCAGGTCAGTGGATAATGGAGAAAAATAGAATAAAAATAATTGCATTACATTTAAATTTAAAAAGCAATCCACTCATGGATCTTGTAGATAAACCTTTTATAAGTGTGGTTGTTCCTTGCTACAATGAGGAAGCTATCCTTCCCGGAAATTTAGATACTATCATTAATTATCTTAAAAGCAAAGCTGATAAATATCGGTGGGAAATCCTTGTTATTAACGATGGTAGTAAAGACAAAACTGGGCAAATAGCAGAAGAATTTTCCGACAGACTCAAAGAAGTAAGAGTAATTCATCACCCGGTAAATCTTAACCTAGGCCATGCTTTGCAAACTGGTTTCCTTCACGCAAAGGGAGACATTATTGTTGTGCTCGATGTAGATTTGAGTTATTCTGTTGAATATATAGAGCTCATGACCGATAAATTAATTGCAAGTGCCGCAGATATCGTTATTGCTTCTCCATATATGAAAGGAGGCCAAGTTACAGCCGTTCCTTTTTTCAGAAAAGTAATGAGTCGCTGGGTCAATCGATTTATGAGCATGGCCGCACAAGATAAATATTACACATTTACCAGTATGGTACGCGCTTATAGAAGAAGTTTTATTCAAACGCTCAATTTGAAAACGAGGGATTATGAAATAAGCCCGGAAATTATTTATAAAGGGATGATTCTCCGAGCCAGGATTATAGAAATTCCGGCGCACTTGGATTGGACAGAGCAAAACAAATTCAGAGGTAAAAGAACTTCGAGTCTTAGAGTTTTAAGAAGCACTTTTTCTGGGTTAATGTCTGGCTTCATTTTCCGACCTTACATATTTTTTCTTGGAATAGGAATATTCTTAATGCTGCTTTCATTGTATGAATTAGTCTGGCTGCTTTATGACACGTTATCATATATTACTGTTGCGAATGCAAATATTTCATTTTCTCAAAGCCTTGCTGTTCAGTTTCAAAAAAATCCGCAATCGTTTTTAGTTGGTGGTATCACCTTTATGATTGCAATACAGTTTTTGAGTGTAGGCTTTTTATCACTTCAAAGTAAGCGATATTTTGAAGAGTTGTTTCACTTAGGTACTACTTTAAAAAAACAGAAAAAAATTGATTAACCGTCGTCAAATTGCGCTCGCGCCATTTAACATAAAATATATTTAGATATAATATGGTTCAATATCTTATGCGACTTCCCGGCAGATTTTATTTCAAGTGTATAATTTTTTGTTTGATAAATATTTTAAGATGGTAAAAAGAATACAAGAATTAATTCTCAAAAGTCCTTATTTAATATTTGCACCATTTCTTATCCTATATATAGCACTGGTAATAATATTCCCTACCGACGGTATGTCTGGCGACGAAGGGAGGTATTTAATTTATGCCCATTACATGTTAACGGGTAAGCTTCCTTTAAACGAAATAAATATTGATATACTTGGTAACGGTCCCGGCTATTCGATAATTTTAATTCCATTTGTAGCCTTGCATATCCCGGTGATATGGATCGCTTTGATGAATTGTTTCTTTTATTATTTTTCTATCATTTTATTATTTAAAGCGCTTTCAAAAATTGTTTCGTTTCGTAAAACAATCTTGCTGAGCCTGTTCTGGGCGTGCTATTATAATTTGTATGAAAATATGCTGTCAGTATTGCCCGAAACATTTACAGCGCTTCTGATATGTTTGTTGATTTATTATTTATTTAAAGGTTTTCAAAAAGAAAACTCAGGGAAGCAAAAAAAGTACATGCTCATTTGTGGGCTCATACTCGGATACATTGAATTAACCAAACCAATTTTTGGATATGTTCTGCTTATTTTACTTTTTGGTTTATTGGTATTATGGCTGCTTAAAAGGCGAAACGTCAATTATAAAAAAGGACTACTTATTTGTATTGTCGCATTACTTGTAACGACGCCTTATCTCATTTACACGTATACAGTAACCGGAAAAATATATTATTGGAGCACTTTCGGCGGCAATAATTTATACTGGATGACAACACCTTTTGCCGGCGAATATGGCAATTGGATGGCAGATCCGAAGCCAAATGCTGATTCCATTTCGCAACAGTATCATTATAACCAATTCGAAAAATATATCAAATCGAACCGTAACGAGCCATTCTTAAGCGATTATTACACTTACCTTAACCATAAAAAAGATTTTGAATTAATCAATAAAGTTAGTGGGGTTGCCCGGGACGATTTGTATAAAAAGATCTCCATTAATAATATAAAAGAACATCCAATAAAATTTCTGCAGAATTGCATAAGTAACACTGGAAGAATATTCTTTAATTACCCTTATTCCTATAATTTTCAAACACCGGGAACTTTATTAAGACTTCCACTCAACGGTACAATCCTAGTAATGATGATAATTTGTACTTTTCCAACTTTGAGAAATTGGCGGCAGACTTTTTTCCCGATTAAGTTGATCTTTCTATTTGGGCTCTTTTATCTCGGAGGTAGTATAATAGCCAGCGCAGAAACCCGGATGTTCACCATAATCGTACCCATATTTTTAGTCTGGATTGCCTATGTAGTCCAAAAAAGCTTTAAGGTTCAATTGGATTGGAAGAATGAGTAGGATTTTCTTTTTTTCAATTTAGCAATTCGGCTTATTGTAAAATTGTATATGTGCCCTGAATTGAACAATCTTGATACACACCTCAAAAGATGTAATGCAAGCCAAATTCTACTAATCACCAGCAACTTTTACTAAAAATTTTATTATCATTAAATTTTTAGTATTAAAATCAAATTTTCATAATTAATGCTTTTCGATTCATTTCCATTTGTAATATTTTTTATAATTGTAACATCCTTGTATTTTACAATACCCTATCAATGGCGATGGTTTTTACTTTTAGTTGCTAGCTGTTACTTTTACATGGCTTTTATTCCAATTTATATTTTGATACTTGGGTTTACCATTGTGATAGACTACTTTGCTGGAATTTACATTGAAGATGCTACTCTAAGTAAACGAAAAATACTTCTGGTTATAAGTTTAGTTGCCAACATTGGAGTGCTTTCAATTTTTAAGTATTACAATTTCCTTAACTATAATTTTTCATACATACTTCATGGCTTCGATTTAACCAATCCTATTCCCTATTTATCTATTCTTTTGCCAATTGGATTATCTTTTCACACGTTCCAGGCAATGAGTTATACAATAGAAGTTTATAGAGGTAACCAAAAAGCTGAACGGCATTTTGGGATCTATGCACTGTATGTAATGTTTTATCCGCAGCTTGTTGCTGGGCCCATTGAGCGGCCACAAAACTTGCTTCATCAATTTCGTGAGAAGCATATGTTTGAAGTAGAAAGGATTATCGATGGACTTGAGCTCATGCTTTGGGGACTGTTTAAGAAACTGGTAATTGCTGACCGGCTGGCGATTTATGTAAATGCTGTTTACAATCATCCACGGGAACATACCGGAATGACACTAATTTTAGCGACTATATTTTTTGCGTTTCAAATATATTGCGATTTCTCCGGCTATACGGATATAGCAAGAGGCGTTGCCAGAGTGATGGGGTTTAAGCTAATGATGAATTTTAACCGGCCTTACTTTGCGCGTAGTATTTCTGAATTTTGGAAACGGTGGCACATTTCATTATCTACCTGGTTCAAAGACTATTTGTATATCTCACTCGGCGGTAACAGGGTTTCAGTTCCGCGGTGGTACCTCAATTTACTTATCGTTTTTATTATAAGTGGACTCTGGCACGGAGCTAACTGGACCTTTATCATATGGGGAGCGCTCAATGGTTTTTATCTCGTGTTTGCCCTGATTGCAGAAAGATATAAACTTGATGTAATATCCCAAATGAAGAAATATCCAAAGCTAAATCGCCTGATGCAAATACTAATCACTTTCGTGCTTACGTGTTTTGCGTGGATCTTCTTCAGGGCAAATAATGTTTCCGATGCTTTCGTAATCGTTAAAAAAATATTTCAATTCAAGGGACCTATCAATATCGAAAATCCATCGATAATGATTTATTCAATCTTTAGTATCCTCTTTTTGCTTTTGGTAGAGGCAAGGCAAGAATATTATCGCGGCAGTTTTTCCTTTTTTAATAGTCAAAACTGGATCATTCGCAATTTCTCTTATGCTTTATTAATAATATTAATTCTATTATTCGGCGTGTTTGATGGCGGTCAATTTATCTATTTTCAATTTTAAAATATGGTGAATTTCTCAATGGAGAAAATTAAAAAAAGTCCTTACAAATATTTTGCATTAAAATGTGGGATATTTTTCGTGATAGTATTCTGTTTAGATTTTACTATTGGAAATACACTGCGATATTTTTATTTCAAACAACAAAGCGGTCTTGAATATCGCACTACATATTCAATTGAAAAAACGATGGCCGCTGTCGTGGTTTTCGGTTCTTCAAAAGCAAATCATCATTACCAGCCGAATATTTTTACAAGAGAACTAAATCTTTCATTTTATAATGCTGGCCGGGACGGGAATTTTATATTTTATCACTATGCAGTGCTCGAAGGAATTTTAAAAAGATATTCTCCAAAAATTATAATCTTAGATTTTACGCGGTCCGAGTTCTCCAGGGATCAAAATAACTATGATAGAATTTCCGCCTTGTTACCTTATTACAGGACACACAAAGAAATGCGCAATATTATTGAATTAAAAGATCCCTTTGAGAAGATCAAATTGGTGTCATCTATTTATCCATTCAATTCCTTATTTCTTACTATTGCCGCAGGTAATGCTCAATTCAATAAAACAAGAATGTTCGATAATAAAGGTTATATCCCGCTTATGAATGAGTGGCTAAGGTCGGTTGCAACTGATACATCGTCGGCTACGTATACCATTGACAGCGTAACTATGAATGTTTATAAATCTTTTATTGCGGACTGCCTGCGTTCGAAGGTTAGCCTATATGTTATTTGTTCTCCATATTTTATAAAATATGCTCATACTGATTCTTCCATTCAACTTGCGCAGCAAATTGCGAAAGAAAATGGGGTTCCGTTTTTAGACTATTCTGAAAACTCAACATTCATCGATAATTCAAAATTATTTGCCGATCCCTCTCATTTAAATGATAATGGGGCAAAAATATTTTCTTACATGCTGGCAGATTCTATCCGTAAAATTTCCAATGGTAAGTTCCCCTGAAAATAGTACAGTTTAAAAGTAGACAAATTGTTTAATTTTAAAACTGTAAAAACATGAAAAAAAGTACATTCAGTCCTGCACAAATAGCAGGTATTTTCAAAGAGTTTGATAACTGTAAAAGTGCCGAAGATACTAACCGTGAGCACGGGGTTAGTAAAGCCAGTTTGTATAAATGGCGACAGGGCTATGGTGGCATAGAAGCTTCCGAACTCAAAAGGATCAAGGAGTTGGAAGAAGAAAACTCCCGCCTTAAGCGCATGTATGCTAACCTGGTTATGGAACTGGACGTAGCTAAATACATTATCGAAAAAAAGTTGTAAAGCCTTGCGACAAAAGAGCAATGATAGACCAGGTCCGTATAGAGCGGTCTAAAGACACCTGCAAGGCGTGTCGCACATTAAAAATCAGCCGCAGTTCATTGTATTATAAATGTGTGAAAGATGACACGATGTTAATGGAACTGCAGGAGTAACTTGCTCAAAATGTAGAAGGAGAAGGCTTTGGAAGTTTTATAATCGCCTGCGTTTGCAGGGCCATGTAATAAATCATAAAAAAAATTACAGGATGTATAAAAAAATGGGGCTTCGCATGAAGCGTAAAGTAAAGAAACGCCTGCCGGGCAGGAAAAAAGAAAAATTAGAAGTGCATTCTTCTTTTACAAAGACGTGGAGTATTGATTTTATGAGCGATGCGCTAAGCAATGGTAGAAAATTCAGACCTTTTAATGTGATAGATGACTTTAACCGTGAAATACTTTACATAGAAACTGATTATTCCTTAAAAAGCAGCCGGATACTGTGGGTACTT
>JBBRSV010000052.1:0-29622 GCA_038245055.1 Chitinophagales bacterium
ATTAAAATTTGGTTTCAAATTTATATCCACTTACCTTTGCCATCCAAAATCGCGAAGTAGAGCAGCGGTAGCTCGTCGGGCTCATAACCCGAAGGTCGGAGGTTCGAACCCTCCCTTCGCAACAAAGCCCCTTAATTGGGGTTTTTTAGTTTAAATAAATAATTAAAAATTTTTGGAACGATAGCTGCGTTAATTAATCAATTCAGAAAGAATATTTGCTTTGCTTCTGCCACCTTCAGCTCATGTAAATCAATTTCTTTAAACGATGACTAATCAAATTTTCACCTCTTATCTCTTCAATAGATTATTTTTGCCGCAATTATGAAATCAGGATTTGTAAATATTTTTGGTAAACCTAATGCAGGCAAAAGCACGCTGCTCAATGCATTGATGGGGGAGAAACTTGCGATCGTTTCCCCTAAAGTGCAAACTACACGGCATCGTATCAAGGGAATTCTTACAGATGATAATTATCAAATCATTTTTTCTGACACGCCAGGAATTATTGAGCCAAAATATAAGCTTCATGAAAAAATGATGCAGGCTGTTAAGGGAAGCCTTGAAGATGCAGATGTTGCTTTGCTGATTGTTGATATTAAGGATGATATGATAGAGGCGGATGAAATATTTTCATCTCTCAAGCTTAATGTTCCCGCAATAGTGGTTTTGAATAAAGTTGACGTTGCCGACGAAGAACTGGTTGAAAGAGCGCGGCAATTTTTTGCCGAAAAAAGTTATTGTAAAAATATTGTTGCTGTTTCAGCGCTAAAAAAAGTCGGAATGAAAGAATTGCTTGATGTTATTCTTTCTTTGTTGCCTGAAGGCGAACCCTTTTACCAGGATGATAACCTCAGCGACCTTCCGATGAAATTTTTTGTAGGGGAAATGATTCGCGAGAAAATATTTTATTTATACCAGGACGAAATACCTTACCACGCTACCGTGCTTGTTCAGGAATTTAAAGAGAAGACAACGCTTACAAAAATTTCTGCTGACATTATTTTACAAAGAGAAACACAAAAAGGAATTGTGTTGGGCGAAGGAGGAAAAATGATTAAGGAACTTGGAACCCAGGCCAGGCGTGATATTGAAGCATTTATCGGGCGAAAGGTATTTTTGGAATTGTTTGTAAAAGTTCGCCCCAAATGGCGGGATAATGAAATACAATTACGTGAATACGGATATTAAATTACTTCTTTTTTGTTGTTACAAGTAAAACAGGAAAATGAATTCATTTGGAAGAATATTAAGGGTAAATATTTTTGGTGAGTCGCATGGCGATTTCGTAGGAGTGAATATTGATGGTTGTCCCGCGGGAGTGCCAATGGCAGTAGATGATTTCACTGAAGACCTTGAAAGAAGAAAGCCCGGTGCAAAAGGCACTACGCCGCGTAAGGAAGATGATATTCCACAAATTATAAGTGGGGTTTTTAATGAGAAATCCACAGGAGCGCCAATAACAATCTTATTTAAAAACAGCAATACAAGAAGCAGTGATTATGAAAAGCAACGTGCCGTACCAAGGCCCGGCCACGCGGATTATGTAGCGCATAAAAAATTTGGCGGCTTCGAAGATTACCGCGGTGGTGGCCATTTTAGCGGAAGACTGACAGTGGCAGTTGTAGCTGCCGGCGTGGTGGCAAAAAAAGCAATTTCCTTTATAGAAAACAAAAATAAAATTGTTGTTCATTCAACCATTCTTGAAATAGGAGGGGAGCAGGATCTTGAAAAGGGATTGCAAAAAGCCATTGATGAAAAAGATACTATCGGTGGCATTGTCCAATGCATTGTTACTAACCTTCCTATTGGTTTAGGCGAGCCATTTTTTGATTCTGCGGAATCACTTTTGAGCCATGCAGTATTTTCTATTCCTGCCGTAAAAGGCATAGAGTTCGGCGCAGGATTTTCTGCCGCGAAAATGTTTGGAAGCGCTCATAACGATGCGCTCATAGACGAAGATGGAACAACACGAACAAATAATGCCGGGGGAATTCTTGGCGGTTTAACCAATGGCAATGAACTCGTATTTAGAATAGTGGTGAAACCAACTTCGTCAACGCCAAAAGAGCAACAAACGCTAAATATTGAAAGCGGAAATGTTGAAGCTTTTTCTGTAAAAGGCCGACATGATCTTTGTATTGCCTTAAGAGTGCCTGTGGTTTTAGAATCAGTAACGGCAATGGTTATAGCTGATTTGTTACTCTTAAATAACAGCAAAAAATAACCTATTAAAGGATGTGAACATCTTCAATAAAAAAGAATTCAGCGGGTTTATTTTGCAATAAATTTATTGAGAGAATATCAAATTGAATACGGGTCCAAAGCGGATTTAAAAATAGAAATTCTTCGGAAGCGTTGATAAGATTGATGAGTTTTTTTTTGGTAACATCATCTTCAGGATAGCCAAACTTTTTTGTTCGTCTTGTCTTCACTTCAATAAAATGTAACAATTTATTTTTTGAAGCTATGATATCAACTTCCCAATGGTTGTGCCGCCAGTTTTGATGAAGTATTACAAATTCTTTTTCAATAAGATATTTCACTGCCATTTTCTCACCCAGCACTCCGGTTAAATTATGATTCGCCATTTGTACAAGATAATAATTTTAAAAATCAGCAATTAAAAATTTCGATTTCCAATATATTTTTGTTTAAAAAAATGCCTTTACATTGAAAAATATTATTACTTACTTTTGTGCAAATGAATCATTATGAAATCAACGAAGCAGATAGTCACCAGTTTTATCTTATTAATAATTATTGCATCATTATATAGAATTATGCCTGGAAGGCCCTATGGCTTTGCTCCACAAATTGCCATGGCTATTTTTGGTGGCGCTGTAATAAAAGATAAAAAATATGCATTTCTTTTACCGCTTTTGTCAATGTTCATTTCCGATGCGTTGTTTGAAATTTTATATCGCAATGGTGTAGGAAATTTGCGTGGCTTTTATGAAGGTCAAATTACCAATTACGTTCTTTTTGGTTTGATGACATTTTTTGGATTTTTTGTAAAGAATTTTAATGTAGGGCGAATTGCAATTGCATCTTTAGCAGCGCCAACTGTATATTTTTTATTGTCGAATTCCTTAATATGGATAAGCCAGTCTCCAAATGCCGGCCTTGCAAGGCCTAAAACTTTTAATGGGTTGCTTTTGTGTCTGAGTGACGGACTTCCTTTTTATCCCTGGAGTGTTGTGGCAACGGCTGTATTTTCCGCGTTGTTATTCGGTAGTTATTTTTTAATTACAAGGCCTGACTTTCATGAGGCGGCGGAGTTGGCTAAATGATTATTTTTTTATTAATTTACCGCTTTTCCTTTTCATAAAACTCATCGGCTAAAAGGTCAAACCCATCTGCGGCTTCCGTGGCAAGTATGTCACAGCGGTTGTTATAAATATTTTCTGCGTGGCCTTTTACCCATTTAAATTGTATTTGATGGTTTTGTGAAAGCCCGTCATATTTCTCCCAGAGGTCTCTGTTTTTTATATTTCCCTTAAAATTTGTTCTGATCCATTTTTTTAACCAGCCTTCCATTACCGCTTTAACTACGTAATTACTATCAGAATAAATTACAAGATTGAGATCATTCTTTTTTAAAGATTCTAACGCGGCAATTACGGCCATTAACTCCATCCGGTTATTGGTGGTGAGCCTGTATCCCTGCGACAATTCTTTTTTATGATTTTGCCATAATAACACCGCACCATATCCTCCCTTGCCGGGATTTCCACGGGCAGCTCCGTCGGTATAAATCTTAATTATATCTTTTTGATTAATCATTAATGGCCATTTCTTTCAAAATAAAATATGTTGATTTGTTTAAAAGACAGCGTTACACAGTTACTATCTTTACGTGAATATGCGGCATCAATGGTGGATTATTAGACCGTTTAAAGCTAATTAATTATTGATGCCCTACGCTTTGGTATGCCACTGAGTCTACGCCCACGCCGGTGCCGTTTCCGTTCGAACCGCCCATGGTTACATAATATCTGAAAGCAAACCTTGATTTTACAGGTTTATTTATTCCGATTACCGTGGCCTCAAAGCGGGTCCACTGAGTAGGATAAGCAATTACGCCTGGAATAGTTACACTGCTCCAGACCAAATTCGGATTTATTTCAAGAAGACCTTGCGTAAAATTTCCAACATCTGTACCGGTGCCAACATAAATTTGGTCGTTAGTTGGATTCATTCTTACCTGCAAGCTATTACCAAAGTCTGTACTATCACTTACCCCATCGTATTGGTTATAAGAACGGGTATAAAAAATAATCTTATCCCCGTTTTGCATAATTAGAGACGGAGAAATAAGCCAGTTGCTGATTGTAGCTGCATCGGCGGATGTGGACGTGTAATCTACCCCAATAAATCCTGCATTTCTTCCTTTATTTGAATAAGCTTTGAAAAAAGGAGGCGTGGCTCCGCCATCCATCCAAACACCCGTGCCCTTCGGATCGCTTGAATTTATTAGTTGCCAGCCACGCGTCACTGCGGCAGCGGTGGTGTCAAATTCCTCTACAAATGACTGGTCAGGTACAGGACGTGTTTCAATGACTGAAGTTGTCTTTTTACAGGAGCTAATTGCCAGAAAAACCAAGACACAAACAACAACGATTTTAGCAGAAGGCGGTTTTATCATAAATATTTTCCTGATTATTTTTACATTTTATAATGAGGTGAAATTAATATTTTTTTCTCAATACCCGGCTACTATAATCTGCGCTTTGGATCGAATTACACCTGGAAAATACCTGTTTTAAACTCTGCGATATTTGCACTGTTATTCGCTGCAGCAAGGTTTTCAGAAATGAACGCCCTCGTATCCAGTGGATCAATTATTGCGTCTACCCATAGCCGTGATGCCGCATAAAACGCCGTTGTTTGCCTGGTATATTTTTCGGTCATTTCAGTTAGAAGCTTTTCCTCATTTTCGGGTGTTATTTCTTTACCTTTTGCTTTGAGTGAAGCAACTTCAATTTGCAATAACGTTTTAGCGGCCTGCTCGCCACCCATCACCGCTATTTTTGCCGATGGCCATGCATAAATGAACCTCGGATCGTAGGCCTTCCCGCACATAGCATAATTTCCGGCACCGTAAGAGTTGCCCATTACAATCGTAATTTTCGGAACCACTGAATTTGCCACAGCATTTACCATTTTAGCACCATCTTTAATGATACCACTATGCTCGCTTCTGCTACCGACCATAAAGCCGGTAACGTCCTGTAAAAAAATAAGTGGAATTTTTTTTTGGTTACAGTTCATTATAAACCTTGCAGCCTTGTCTGCACTATCATTATAGATAACACCGCCAATTTGTAATTCTCCTTTTTTATTTTTGATATTCAGCCGTTGGTTGGCTACGATACCAACAGCCCATCCATCAATGCGGGCATAACCGCACAAAATTGTTTTGCCGTATTCTTCTTTAAACTGGTCAAAGGAACTTTCTGACGCTAACAATGCGTCATCACGGGAAGGAATAGACGAAGCATCAACTATGCGCTCAATAATCTCAAGCATATCGTACGTCTTGGTATTGCCTTCAGGGAAAATACCATAAATTTCTGATGGTTCCTTTGCGGGTTTTATTGGTGCTATTCGATTGAAACCAGCTTTGGGAGCATCTCCCAGCTTGTTCATTATTTTTTTTATTTGCTCAAGGCATTCTTGTTCGGTTCCAAATTTGTAATCAGCTATTCCGCTGATTTCGGTATGTGTTGCAGCTCCGCCGAGGTTCTCGTTATCTGTTACTTCGCCGATAGCAGCCTTCACCAGGTAAGGCCCCGCTAAAAAAATAAAGCCATTGCCTTCTACCATTAATGTTTCATCGCTCATTATCGGAAGATAGGCTCCGCCTGCAACGCAAGGCCCCATAACCGCGGCTATTTGCGTGATACCCATTGCACTCATTTTTGCGTTGTTCCTGAAAATGCGCCCAAAATGTTCCTTGTCCGGAAAAATTTCATCTTGCATTGGAAGAAAAACGCCCGCGCTGTCTACCAGGTAAATTACCGGTAAATTATTTTCCATGGCTATCTCCTGCATGCGAAGATTTTTCTTACCTGTTATGGGAAACCATGCGCCCGCCTTCACAGTTTGATCATTAGCCATAATTACACATTGCCTGCCGCTTACGTATCCTAACCCAGCGACTGTACCACCTGCAGGACAACCTCCATACTCTTCATACATTTCAAATCCCGCAAATGCACCAATTTCTATAAATTTTGTATCCTTATCCAACAGGTATTCAATACGCTCTCTTGCCGTTAATTTATTTCTGTCTTTTTGTTTTTGCATTGCCTTTTTTCCACCGCCTTCGGCAATCCTTGCAACTAACTTATTAACGTGATTCAATGACATTTTCATCACGTCTTCATTACGGTTGTAATCTATATTCATAATATTATATGTAGCTATCAAAACTAAAACTTTATAAGATAGTTATTGAAAAAGGCTTTTTTAATTTTAAAATGATTTTAGGCATTTTGAGGAAAAAGATATTCAAAAAAATTGCCTTTCAAGTAGAAATAGGAATAGTCTCGGAAATGTCTCTATCTAAAGTTTTTAAAATCCTCTCTCGTATAAACCCCGGGCATCGCATGATCGCCTCCTTTAAAATCAAAATTCACATACCTAATCCCTTTAACTTCTGTTAAAGAATAAACTGTTGAAGCCATAAAATTTTCTGCGCCGGTATCACCGCTCTTTTCTGTTAACGAGGCACTATGAGGAATGGCAAGATATACTGTATCATGTGAGGTTTTTAAATAATCTATATGAATTGAGTCGTAATTATTATTGATGAGATCAACGATATTAGTTGCCGACATTGTATCTATTCCACGCTTAACTGGTTTGCTTAATTTGAAACCATTTGAATCCCTCACCTGCCATAAAAGGGATTGATTTTTTGCAAATAAAGTTGAATCTGTTCCGGTAGTAACCGGTGTGTCATAAACCGTATCTAGTGTTTGCACATCTTCATTTGAACTACTTTTTTCATTCGAATTACAGCTAAGAAATAACAAGAATAATATAACTAAAGCAAAATATTTCATATTTTCAAAATACGATAATTTCTATTTAAAATGGATATCCTATTGCTAAATTCAATACAAGATTTTGCCTTCGCCAAGCCCTGCTGCTTAAATTAAATTGATTGATAACCCAGGTTTGTCCGGCTGGTAACCACGGTTCTCTTACAGGCGTGGCCAGGTCAATTCTTAACAAAAGTATCGTTAGGTTAATCCGTAATCCTATACCCGTGCCCACGGCAAGTTGGTTTAAAAATTTGTTGGTAAATTCTCCACCTGGCCGGCTGCTATCTTTATTATACAGCCATATATTTCCTGCATCAATAAAAAATGCCCCTTCAAGAATATTATTAATTTTAAGCCGCAATTCACTATTCATTTCCAGTTTTATATCGCCAGATTCATCAGCAAAAAATGCTATACTGTCTGCATTTGGATTTCGATAGATTCCTGGTCCGATGGAGCGGCTTCTGAAAGCCCTGATGCTGTTATTGCCGCCTATAAAAAATTGCTTTATAAAAGGTAACTGCGTTGAATTTCCGTAAGGATAACCAAAGCCGAAGATGATACGATTGGCTAATCTCATCTTTGTGCTGAAAGCATAGTAGTATCTTCCTTCAAGCTGTGTTTTTATATATTGAGAAATGGGTGTTCCAAAAATTTTCTTCTTCCCATCGGCGGCATCCGGAGCTACAAGTAAGCCTGCAACATTACCAGAAAGATCTGCGAGGCCACTAAAATACACACCTTTTCCATAAGGATTATTTATTAGCGGATCAATTGTGTAGGTGTAGTTGGAGCCAATTACAAATTGCGTATCAATCGCGTGTTTTAGAATCGGGTTGCTGCCAATGCTGTCTCTATACTTTTGAGTAACATTTAATGCCCTTACATAATTTACTGAAAAAGGATTAAACTCCTGCTGAACTTTGATATTCGGTTTCCAATTGTATCCCAACTGCGCCGTAAAGGAATTAAGTGTATACAGTTTTACGCGGTTCAATAAGTCGTAACTAAAATCAATTTTTGTGTTCGGTACAAACGCATTGGTAGTATTGAATTTGAAGAATGGAACAACAAATTTTGGAATTGAAAAAGTCACACCACCTCCCAATTTGTACGTATTATAACCACTATTATATCCGCTATATTGCACTTCCGATCCAACATCAGCATGCACGTCAAAATGCTCCGCTCCGCGAAAAATATTCCTGTTCTTAAAGGTGACAGTTATAAGCGAACCGACGTAATTATTAGTTTTTGTATTACCGGAAACTTCCGCTCTTAATGATTTTTTAGGCAACGGAGTCAGGTAATAATAAGTATTCAATCTTCCGGTATCACCTTCAGTATTAGGAGAAATTTCAAACCTGTTATTTACAAATTTAAAAACGTCAAGGCTTATGAGGCGACTCAATGTAAGATTATGGTCAGTTCTGTTATACACATCTCCTGAATCAAACCTGAGAATCCGGGGAAACAGTTGAGGTTTAAATTTTTTGGCCGGGTCTACAATATAATATCCATCATAAAGTGATTTGTTAAGGTGACTCGTGTCACGTCTTTTACCGTTTAAATGATAAGTTGGATAAATATACACATCATCAATTATGTAGGGCTTTTTAGCAACAACCGGCGTTTTTTCTTTCACCAATAGATGCATATTTACTTTATGATTGCCGATAGAACTGTCTGCATTTATTATCAAAAGTTCAGGGCTAAAATAATAAAATCCCTGTTCTTTTAAAACTGCGTCTATGCGCTCCCGTTCCGTCTTAATTACGTCAAGACTAAAATGATCGCCAGGTTTAAGTAGAGACTTTGGAAGTGTGTTTCGTATCGTTCTACCTAAGGCGGAGCTGTCGACATCGAACTGAACGGTTTGTATGGTATATAAAGGGCCTGGGGTAAGCGTGTAGGTTGCATGCGCGCGTTTTCTTTTCACTACTGTGTCACCAGATCCCTCAGCATGAAAATACCCGATATTTTCCAGGTAATTTGTAAGCACTTTTGCATTGTAATCAACATTCACGCTACTTAATAGAACAGGTGGTTGCCCTATGTTCCTTAAAAATTTCCGTATGAAACCTTTCTTCTTTGGATCACCGGACATATTGTAAAAAATCAATTTGAAAGGTATACCTAAGAACCTGCTGTTAGGAACCGGTCTTGGCAGATGTTCTGTAAGATCTACTATCGAATTCTTTTCTTTTTTTGAAAGAGTACTATCTGAGATTTTAACGCTGGCGCCGGTGTATAGCGCATCACCCTTAGGCACACGTTTGGTTACATTGCATGCACCTAAAAATAAAATCCCAATAATTAAAATTGTACGGTGTACTTTATTTATCATTCTCAATTGCTTTTGAAGGCGGAACATTGCTTGTGTCCTTTTCTTCCGTCCCCGTTTCCTGTTTGGCGTCTTTTTTATTTTCTTTTTTTATTTCGCGCTTTTTTCTCCTCTGTTCGCGCGTAGTAAAGAGTTCGTTTAGTTTATTAAAATCAGCAGATATGATAAAGCCAATTCCTGTTTCAATTACATAGCCTTCAATAATGTCTGTATAATCATTTTTTCGATAAGCACGAAGCATATATTTTCCATCTTTACTTAGCTTATAATTTATAGAAATGTTACCGGCAAAATTTTGTTGCTGGTTGCTTGCGGGTTGCGGCCCTTGCAACTCAAAGTCACTACCAACGGTGACGGTTAAACGATCACTTAACAATCGTTTTGAAATGCCTACATTTAAATCGGTGCGGTTTTGCTGGCTCCCGGTAGTATAATCCTGCGAGCTGGCAAGATCAAAATTTATGTCAACTCCTGAAATTAAATTTTGAGTCAATGCATTTAATTGTTCCGTTAAAAGTCTCGTTACACTCTGCATGGCAAAAGTTCCGGCGCTAAGTGAGCTGCCACCACTATTATCAAATGGATTTTGCCCAACAAACCGATTTAAAAGTAAGAGCGCAAATACTTGCTTGTTCATTTCTCCAGGATCTTGCCTTATTTGTATCAGCATATTCTGAACGGTTGTAACAATGTCATTTGATACGTTATAATTTTTATCCGAAGGCAATATAATATTAAAAGAAATTTGTGGTTTTAAGAGCTCGCCAGCGAGTTTAAGATGTACTTCAAAAGGCAACTTTTGCTTGTACATTGTTTGATCGCCGGTCACCTGTGATTGCACAAGATCCAGCGGCGCAGTGTTAGCAATATAAATCGCTGTCACGTCAATCTGTGCTGTTGTTGGTTCCCCGGTCCAAACTATGCGGCTCCCTTTTTGAATCATAAAATTCCGCTTCAAAAAATTGAAGGAAAGATTATATGATCCCTCATCAATTTCATAAGAACCAACAAGTGTTATTTTTCCGCTTGCATCTATACCTGCAGTTAGCTGCGCAGATCCTTTCAACTTTAAAAAATCGCCGTTGGCAGCATCGACAATTAAATTGAACGCAGCTTGTTTATCAACGGTAATATTTACTGAAATATCGTAACCAATTAAAGGGGAAACACTTAAAGAATCATAGGGCACCATCAACAGCGAATCTTCAGCAGTAGCGCTGTAATCCACAAATCTGACAATGCCTTCTCTCTTCGCAATACCCGGATCCTGCTGCGGCATTACCACCGTGAAATCTGTTTTATCATCAATGGATAATGTGCCGGTAACTATAGGATGAGTAGGCGTGCCTTTTATCGCAAGATTCGTGGAAAAAACCATTTTCCCGTAAAATAATTTATTATCCTTATTGGTTGAATTAATTGCCTGAAATTCCCGCGCTTTTACGGTAAGGTCAAATACAAAATTGCTGAAGTCGGTTGTATTTACCTCGCCACCAATTGCGAGCTCATTATTAAGTGTGTCACGAATTATAAAGTTATTCAGCTCAATTCCTTTATTATTAACTATTGCAATGGAAGCCTTATCAATTTTAAAAACATTATTGACTGCGCTGACGTTAAAAGCGGTATTTTCAAAGCTAAGTTTTCCATCAATATTAGGATTACTTAAACTGCCGTTTAAGGCAACTTTACCTACAACGTAACCTCTCGCATTTTTCAAACCTCCTTTTGTAAATCCTTCCAGCGAGTGCATTTGAAGCGCTACAATATCAACCACAAAATCGTAACTGCTATTTGTTGGTTTAACTATATAATTGCCGCTCACGTTTATGTTGTTTCCATAACCGTTTAAGCTGATTACTGCGTTATAATTATTTGCGACATTATTATTGATTTTTGCTGTAAGCGTACCTAATGTGTCCTGGTAAATACTTAAATCCGTTACGGTGAGATCACTTGTAAAGGTTGGTTGTGTTTGAATATTTTTTACAACTGCAGAGCCATTTAATAATCCGTTAACCAGGAGTGAATCATTTTGAACAAACCCGGACAAAGTTTCTATTTTGAAATTTTTAAAATCAATTTGAAGCGGCCTGTTTTTGCCCGAACCAATACTGTTCAGGCTTAATTCCTGTAATTGCTGGCTCAGCACAAAATTGGTCGCAACTAAATCTTTGTTTATATATGATATAGAATTATTAGCATTTATATTCCATTTTGTATAATCTAAAAGAATATTGCCGGCGTCGAGGCTGAAGGTATAATTGCCGGGTGATGACTCGCTGAGCAATCCGCTAAGATTATACTTATCTGCAGACTTTTGATCTTTAATATTGAGTGCAAAATGAATGTTATTGTTTTGCAAGGTTCCACTCAAAGTTGTTTCAAATATATTTAACGAGGTGCCACTTTTAAATTGTTTTATTGAGCTGTTAAAAGCAAGCGCACCGTTTTTAGTTCCTGCATCAATATTCAAATCATTAATCGTATAACTTCCGTAAACTACATGAGGAGATTTTAAATACATGTTCCATCCGGTGTCACTTGAAAAATGACCAACTAAATTTATTGGTTTCAATTCTATGAGTCCCGGCACGAAGGCTTTGAGGGCAGCATTATATATCGCACCTCCGCTTATAGTAAAATTATATGGATCAACTTTGGCTATATTTTTCTTAATACCTGTCGCATAATAGGGTTGTATAGACTGTTGAAAAACATCTGCTAATTGTGTGAGTTTATATTGTCCCCTAATAGTTGCGCTGAAAAAATCGGACTGCAGTGTTAGGCTATGCATTCCATTTGAATTATCAGCCAACACTTTCAATGTATCGATAGTTATTCGTTGACTATCCGTTACTAAAATAGAGTGGGTAACTAACAGATTTCCGGCAAGATCATCTGGATTAGTATTGGCGAAATCGCCTTCAATATGACCGTGATATACGACCTTGTTTGGAGTAAAATGAAGGGGCAGTGTTTTGATACTATCGATTGTTGCATTTACATGTATTGAAGGAAATTTATCTGCAAATTCACCACTTGCAATAATTGAACCTTCCAGATTTGGATCGTGTGCTGTGGCATTAACTTTAAATAGTTTATTGCCTATAGACCCAGTAGCATCAATGTTAGAATAAGTATACTTATTTAATGTAACGTTTGATATGGTTGCAACAAAGTTGGCGCTGGCTGTTTTAGGATCGTAACCTTTCCCCTTTACTTTAAAATCCCCGGTAAGAATACCAAGTTGTGGATTTTGCATGAGCTTTCCTAATTGCAAGCTTCTTGCATTTAAAGCAAGGTTATATTGTGCCTTATACTTGTCAGTAATATTAACAAGAGTACCCGAAACTTTTGCTCCTCCAAGGCTTGTGTTGATTGAAAGGTCAGCATAAAGATTATCCATGCCGCCTTTAATCTTTCCTGACGCAGAAAGATTTTCAGGAAGTGTAATGGTTGTAGAGATAGAATTTTTTGGAACTAAAGAAAGTATGTCGTTTTTAGAAGTTTGAAATTTATTGATGTTTAAATCAGCATATAATTTTTTTGGGTTTGGCAAGCCTCTTACTACACCACTTGCGTTAATGTCGGTTGCGCTTAATCCCTTTAGAATTAATTTTTGAAAATTCAGGTCGCTTACTTTTCCGGTCATTCTTGCGGTTACAAATAATACAGACCCATGCGAAAGGTTGGAGGATTGTGTGCTTAATGCTGGCAAAAATGTTTTAAGATCTTTAATGGAAATTTTACTATCTACTACATTTATATCAAGCCCCAAAACGCCGGGATCTTTTTTTATGGCCGCCAATGACGGATAGGTAATTGCAACCGATTTTTTTATAGATGAACCGGGAGTTTCTATATCTAAATTCTGCAACGAAACACCGGTAGGGTTCATTGCAAAGTCCGCTGTTAAATCATTCAGAATAAATCCACTTTTTTCTTTGAAGCTCGCTGATTTTATTGATACGATTGTCGTATCACTATTGTATTGAAGATCGCTGGCTTTTAAAGAAAGATCAGATAAAAATAAATGCGAGTAATCCATTCCTGAAGGCGCCTTCGGCAGTGAATTATCGTCGTATTTCAAACTACTGTTATTAATAACGATATCGCCTGAAATAATTTTGAAAGGCGGTGGCGGAGCAACAGTAAGGGCCGTATCCTTTGGAAGTTGCTTCGCCTTAGCAGTTGCAGTTTGTATAACAATTTCAGACTGATTTAAAGTGGCATCTTTAAGTGTATAAATACTGTTTTTAAGATCAAATATTTTTGGATGGATCACAAGGCCGCCAATAACAAATGATGAATAAATATTGGATGGTTCGCTTTTGTAAACCAAATCAATATCTGAAAAATTCATTTCTTTATTTATGAATTGTAGATAATTGTCCGGCTGGGCTGCAGCCGTCGCTATTATTTTTTTTACCGATTGTTGCAAAGGTTCTAACTGATAAAAATGGCCATGTAAACCTTTCAGCGTTATTGAAGGAATATCGAATAGCAAATGAGAAGGATCAAAAGTTGAAATCTTTGTATCCAGGTGTCCAAAATACATATCCATGTCATTGCCGGTATATGCATCGTTGTAAACGATTCTTGTTTTATTCACGAGAATTCTGTCAATGTTTATTTTCATCGCAGAGGTATCTTTTGCCTTCGAAGTATTTTTTGCGCTTCCCGCGAACGCGTCAGTAATAAATTGAAAATTAAAAACCGAATCCGGCGGTAATTTCTTCACTTTAACCACCATATTATTGAAGGCAATTTCTTGTATAACGATCTCACTTTTCAAAAGCTTAAGCATACTTATATCAACCAAAAGCTCGCCACCGTACAGCAAGGTATCCTTTGACTGATCCTGCAAATAAACATTTTGTAAAGAGATAGAAGTAGGAAACTTCACATCGAGTTTGCCAATTTCAACTTTGGTATTTAATTTTCCTTCCAGGTAACCTACAATTTTTTTTCTTGCGAAGTTTTGAACAGGCGCTGTTTGAATAAGTAGCAAAGCTACTATGATGAGAAAAATGATGCTGCCAACTATCCATGCAAATATCCGCGCAGCCTTGTTTAAAACAGATCTTTCCTTAACAGGTGCCTTCTCTTTTGATTCCATATATTATTTTACCCGAAAATGTTTAATTCCAGAGTAACAAAATTTAAACCAATAATTGTCAATCTAAGTAATAGCAGGATCAAATAGAAGGATTATGGAAAATAGATGGAATTTACTCCGGAAACTACCGCCCGTCAAATTTTTAATGTAAATAATTCCATCCCGCTGCCTTTCCCTTTGAGGTCTATCATCCCCAGGCTTTCTGTCTGCCATTTTTCGAGGCCTATATTTTCAACAAATTCCTTTGAAACGATAAAATGATGATTTAATTCATTGCAGGCACTTCGAATACGGGCGGTGGTATTCATTGTATCGCCGCTCATAGCAAGGTCTTTCTTTATCACACCAATCTCCCCAACGGTTACTTCTCCCACGTGAATACCAACTCGAAATTCAGGTACTATGCCATATTTCGCCCGAAAATACCCGCTTTTTTTCTGTATGTTTTTCCTGGCCTGTATAACAGTGTCCATGCATTTGCGTGTATTTTTTGGCGCAAATAACCAGGAGCATACTACCTCGTCTCCCACATATTGGTAAATTGTTCCATCAAATTCAATTACAGCCTGAGAAACCCGGTAGATAAAATCCCGGATGAATAGAAAATATACCGAGTGTCCAAGTTTCTCCGCAATCGGTGTTGAATCTTTTAAATCCATAAACATCACAATTCGTTTTTCAACTTTGGGATGAATATATCTGCCTACAAGAATATCTATAAAAACTCCCGGTGAATATTTTTCATTAATGATAAGTATAAGTTGGGTTACAAAGAAAATGATCATCCAATAAATTATCTTTTGAAGGAGCCAATTTCTGTAAAGTGCGTAGGACTCTATTTCCCGAAATGCTTCAAAAGCATTTAAGTTTTGAAAAATAATTGAATTGCTAAATTGTATTATAAATGTCAATAATAAAGCTGAGCCTAAAAGAATTACACTTTTTGCTAAGAAATTTAACCATAAAGGATAATGCCTCAACATTTTTCTTAGCCGGTAAACAAACATATACCCCATAATGAGACTTACAGAAAAAATAAGGGTTTCTCTAAACCAGAGGCTCTTGGTATGCATTTGCTCATCCTGACGTAACAGAACAATTACAAAATCTATAGCGGTCCAAAAAAAAGCGATATAAATAACCGTTCTCAGGCGAATTTTATTTACATTGGATATATAGAAAAATTTTTTAAACTGGCTCATACTTTCGATTCTAAATAATTGTAAATAGATTGTTGGGCATTTATTTTTATTGCATTGCCGTCGTCATTCCTCTTCTGTAGATAGTCCGGCAATAATGTAACCGCTTTATCATTATCGAGCCATTGTAAGGCAAAATATTTTAAAAGTTCTTTCTTACATACGTCATTTTTAATATCAACTAAAACTTCAATTCTGTGATAAAGGTTACGCGTCATCAAATCGGAGGAACCCATTATTACGGTTGCATTTTCATCTTTTCCAAAAATGAAAATTCTTGAGTGCTCAAGATACCGGTCTACTATACGTTTAACAATAATATTATCGCCTTCCCCAGGCACCCCAGGTACAATGCAGCAGATACTTCGTACAAGCAGGTTTACTTTTACGCCCGCGCTTGCAGCTTTATACAAGCAGTCAATAATTCCCGGTTCTTCCAGGTTATTTACTTTTATCCTGATGAATCCTTCTGTACCATTTTGAACTTTTTCAATTTCTTTATCAATAAGATTTTTTAATTGATCAACCATGTTGAATTGGGAAACCAATAAAGATTCGAAATCCATTTTTTTATTTTGTGAAGAAATTTCTTTTAATTGTAAAAATTTAAAGATTTTCAGCAGCTCTTTTATAATTTGCGAATCGGTTGTCATCAATACGTGATCGGCATAGAACTGCGCGGTAAGTTCATTAAAATTGCCTGTGCTCAAAATGGCGTATGATTGCTTACCTGCTCCTTTTCTTTTTCTTACAATAGCAATTTTTGAATGAACTTTAATCTCCGGGTTACTATAAATTATTTTTACTCCGGCCTCTTTCATCAGCCTGCTCCATTTAATATTATTTGCCTCGTCAAACCGTGCTTTTAGTTCAATAAAAGCAACAACATTTTTTCCGTTTTTTGCTGCGCTGATAAGGGCATTAATTATATGAGATTCCTCGGCAACCCTGTAAAGCGTAATATAAATGTCAGCTACGTTTACATCTACAGCAGCCTGGTTAAAGAAAGACAGAACCGGATTGTAAGATTGGTAAGGAATATGAAGCAGTATATCTTCGTTCATTAAAATGTTGAAAATGTCGCCACTGTTCATAACGCTGGCTGAATTAAGCGGCTTCCTGTTTTCATAATGTTTCAGCAGGCCAAAATCGGGAAACCGTGAAAGGTCTTTCAGGTTATGGTATCTTCCTCCCACAAACATTTCCTCATAAGTAATTTTAAAAGCTCCGGCAAGAAACATTTGAAGATTCGCCGGCATCCCTTGCTGGTAAAGGAGCCTGGAAGGTGGGCCAAAATCTCTCTTGTCAAGCTGGCTCTCTATTTTTTGCAATAGGTTTCCTCTAAAATCATCTGAAAGATATAGTTCCGCATCCCGGTTTATTTTTATACTATACACGCTAATTATTTCTAAACCCGGAAAAAGATATTTCAGATTTTCCCTGACGATATCATCTAAAAAAATCACATATTCAAATCCGTTAAGAGGGGTGAGAACAAAAAATCTTTTTATTTTCTCAGAAGGAATATTTACAATTGCCTGCTTTAAAATTCCTTCATTATTTTCCAGCAATGTAATAACTAAATAAAGCCTATTATTTTCTGGCATAAAGCCTTTCTCAGTTTTACCATCTAAATAAATAGGCTGGATATAAGAGAGTACATTCGAAAGAAATATTTCCCTGATTTCGGAAAGATGTTCCTCAAGAATGGGATCATTATAATAAAAGATGATCCCATTCTCTTTCAATGCAGGCAGAATTTCAGTATGCAAAATTGATCCGAACAATTCGAGTTGCCTCATAATTTCATCCTGAACTCTTTCAGCGATGTTCCCGTCACTTTCCCCGATAGCCTTTATAGTCTTTTTATTTAACATTGATATTGCAACGATACCGGGGTAGCGTACACGAAAAAATTCATCAAGGTTAGAAGAAAAGATTGATAAAAAATTGAGTCGCTCAAATAATGGGATAGCTTCGTCAGCTGCCTCCTGCAACACTCTTAAGTTAAATCCCAACCAGCTAAGGTCCCGGTTATAAATCATGAAGCCAATAGTTTAAAACGGTGAAGTCGCTGGTCCCGATTGAGTAGCACCATTAAAGTAGGCCGCAATTGCAAATGCCAAAACTGAAACGATAATTCCGACCATGAAAATATTGTAGGCAAGGCGGATGAGTTTATATTTTCTGCCAAGCACTTTACCGAGATAATAAATATCTTTTATAAGAGAACCGTACAGGTAATCGGTATCCAGCATCATTTCTCTCATGGCAGCATTATATTGTTCATAAGAAGCTTTATAAAAGTTTCCAAAAAAGAGTAAATTGGTTTTTTTCTCTTTTATATCTTCAAGGGTAAATTCGCCACCGCTGATTTTTGGTCTTGTGGCCAAAATCGAAATAACAATTGTGGTAACGGCAACTAATAAGAAAATTATTGTTGGAATGGTTAAATAAATTTCTTCCTGCAATTTTCGAAGCAGCACACTCAATATAACGGAGATGATAATTGAATTAACTGAAATCAAAATATTCGCTTTGTGATCTGCCATGTCACTCAACTTTAGATGATTCTCAGACGTAAGGCGTAACATGGTTTGAATGCCTTTGCTCATTAAGCCACTCTTATCTTTTTCCAATCCGGCCAAGGTGCCTACTATATCTTTCTTATCTTCTCCCGCTTCCTTTATTCCGGAATTTTTATCGCCCAATTTTTTTAGGTTTTTGCCTTTTCTTTTATCCAACAATTCTCTTGCATAGGCTGTATAAAACCGGTGGTTTTGCAACATACTTATGGTTCCTTCATCAAATTTAACGGGATCGATTTCCCCGG
Source organism: Chitinophagales bacterium (assembly GCA_038245055.1). GTDB lineage: Bacteria > Bacteroidota > Bacteroidia > Chitinophagales > Chitinophagaceae > Ginsengibacter. The sequence continues at coordinate 18,551 of JBBRSV010000052.1, forward strand.
TTTTTAATCTCGTTTCCTCCATAGCGCGGCGATTTGTTTCCTTAAATTCCTTTGTTCCCAAATGATAAGTATCCGCATCGCAAATAATTTCTTCCAGCAATGTATTAGGATTTCTCGGGATTTTTGTTGCCATTATACACTCCACAATAGACTTTACTGTTTTTTCATCCACGTCATGATCCTTCATAAATTTTCTCATGATATCAACGCTCATTTCCTCATGCTTAGCCGGCTCCGTAAAAAGATGGCCCGTATCGTGAAACCAGGCAGCAGCAAACAGAACAAGCATATCGTTTTCTGAAACTTTGTAATGCCCGGCAATTTCCTGTGTGCGTTTTACTACGTTTTGTGTATGTTCCAGGTTATGAAAAACGAGGGCTGGCGCATGCATTTGCTCAAAAAGTCCCTTTACATATTCTTCAATTTTTTTATAAATTTTATTGTTCTCCATGTTTAATAAGTTATATTAAATTTTGTACCCAGCGAAAAATTAAAAAGACTTCCTTCGTTAGAAAATGCCATTGTAGCTGAGATGATTGCAAAATTATACGGTGAGTAATAAAGCCCTCCTCCAAAAGAATCGTGCCATTTGTGTGAAATTATATCCGGGGTCCATACCCGCCCAATGTCATTAAAAGCCAATAATCCAACAGCACCTGGAACAATATATGACTTTGAATCAAACAGTTTGTAGCGAAGTTCCGCTGATAAATACATTATCGATTTTCCTGCAAACCTGTTTTTGCGAAATCCTCGTAGGTAATTATTTTCTCCTAAATCCAGTGCCTGGAAATATTCATAATTTTCACTAAAGATGTGCCCGTAACCAAGGTGCAAAACTATTACAAATGGGGGAGGATCAGTAAAGCTGGAATATACAGCCATATCGGAAGTAACTTTGGTAATTTGCCGGCTATCTTTATTCATGCCAAATAACGAACTGAATTCGGTGTTCCAAATTATTCCTCGTGTTGGCAAAAGATCACTGTTTACTGTGTGAATAACAATTCCCACCTTTCCTCCTAAATAAGTTTTATCAGAATAAATGTCAGCAGAGTCGAGGCCTGTAAAAGATCCCTGGCCTAATATTTTACCCCTATTGTCAAAATAATGATTCCAATAATGATAATAAGAAGGGCCAAATTTCAATTCGGCTAAACTATGAAAGCGCTTTCTCAACAAAAGATCGCCGGACAAATAATTGTAACGGACTTTATAAAAGTCGTAGCCCTTCATTTTATCGACTTTGGTTTCATTTCCCAGCCCAAAATAATTAGTAAGAACAGTATTATATAAAGAGCCGCTTCCTACAACATCATAGTTGTTTATGATATGGTTAAATTCCCCATTATAATTTACCTGGTATTTACCAGAGTTGAAATTATACAAAGCGGTTAATGCCTGGTAAGTGCTGTAGGGGTCTTTTCTAAAACTATAAGTTTTCATAGAATAACCGATGCCGGCGCTAAGACGATCTTCGTAATCATAACCTACGCTTAATAATGGCAATCGGTACGAGTTGTAATTATACCCTGTGATATCATAAAGATTAACGCCAGGATCTGTGGAAATTGCGTCCTTTGTTTTGTGGCTGTGTTCAATAAAATTGGAATCGCCCTTGAAATCATAAATAATGTTAGAAACATTTCCATGAATATTAAAAGTGTCTTTTCCTTTACCTCCAATAATTCTTAATTTAATTTTACTGTTCGCTGTTGAATCTACTTCAAAAAAATCTTTTCCATTTAAACCGTATAAATTTATATACTTCGTAATTTTTGAATCGAATATCCTGTCGTACATTAAAGTAGAAGAATCAGTCCGTTTTTTTCTTTTGAAGACCTTCACTTCAAGATTATCGCCGTTATTAAAAACTTTGAAGAATTCATTTTCATTACTGCCAACAATGTTGACTTCCTTAGATAAAAACTTGTAATATCGAATGGCATTTTTCGCTAACAGGTTACGACGGCTTATTAATTTAGAAGTTATCTTAGCGGAGTCCATTTTATAAATTTCAGCCGGCAATTGTTTTACCGCATCATAAATAACTCCATCGGTTTCATCCGAAGTAAATTTAGTAACAATCCGTTTCCAGGTTGGTTCGTCAAGATTATTCATAAAGAACCGGTCGAAGTTTCTTTCTTCCCAATTAAACCATTTAATATTTGGATAGTGTTTTCTGAAACCCTGCAAATATGGAAGTGCAGCAACACTAAGGCCTTTTACAAAGAGCCCATTTGAATAAAAAAATGCCTGGTCCCTGTCACGCGGAATTGGATAATATAATTTTCCTACTCCAGTGTCCTGTGTTCCGAAGCGCCATTGATCAAAATGTCGGTCCCAGTCAGCAATCAGCATATCGATTAGCCGGGCCCTTAAGACCGCTTCCTGATCCACATGATTTTTATTGTCTTTAAGTAATTTATCTATAACCTTGGTGGTGCTTTTCGTTTTGGATTCATCCGATGTTGGATCATGCCTTTCCAACAAACAAACTTTATTTTTAAATTTTTCCCGGTAACTTTTGAGGGCTGGGTCATCAGGCACATAATAGTATAAAGGTTCGGGATGTTCAACTAAAGCGACGTCTTCCAGAGGCGGTATCATTAAAGCGCCAAAAGGATGTTCGCCCGTTATCATGTCCTTCATTATATTTTCTGCAACGTAAGGTTTTAGTACTTCGGGTATTGAGCCGGAAGGATTTTTATCCACTGTTCTTAATACCCATTCAGTACTATCTTTATCAATAAGCCTTAAACTTTCTGTCTGTTTGCCACCACCACTGCCGGTAATTCTGAACCCACCGTTTTGTTTATCAATTCTGAAAATTTTTAATCTAACAGGAGTTGACCATTCTTTTCTGTAATTAGTGCCTGAGAATATTCTATGCACCCCCGAAACATTTTTATATTCTTTATTTACGGCTACGGTAACACTATCGCCGGATTGTTCTATCGGTAGTGATTTAGGCACTTTTGAAGAATCTTCGTGTTCAAGAGTAAATGGAGAGTAATTAAAAAGGTTTTTTGCAAAACTATGCTTGACAGAATCTGCATTTACTTCATAAAAATCAACATGGACATTTTTATTTTTCGATATTTCCAGGGTGGCAAATCCTAAGGATTGAGCGAGGTATGGAGCCTTTTTATTTTTGGCGACCCGGGTACTTTTTGAGCCTGCGCCACTAACAATAAAATAATGACTGGTATCCTTTATTAATTGAAGTGTATGCTCATGGCCTGCCACAAAAATTATATTGGAATGTTCTTTCGCGATATCTTCTACCCTATGCCGCATGTTAGCATAAGCCGGAAATTTCAAGTCCTCGGGAGTGCCAAAAACACCTCTTACCAATGGATACAATAATCCTATCACTGGCAAAGGAATCCATAGCTTTGGATTCATTTCCGTAAGAGGAAAGATATATTGCTTTAAACGATACGTACCACCGTGTACTCCGTAGCTTTTGAGCGTATGATGTTCTGCAAGAATTATTAATTTTTTCGAGTTGTTGTTGATAAGGTCTTCAAGCTCCGTATAAAATTGATCTTCTGTTTTGAAACCACAATCTGATTCAATTCCCGGCCTGTTGTTTGGTTTTCTTATAAACCATTGACTGTCGTATACTATTAACTCAACGTCAGGCGAAATTGAATACGATTCCGGACCCGGGCAGCCGTCTCTCGGCATAAATTTTATGTTCGAATTGTTTAGATTATTTATATAATCCTGCTGCCTGTTGACAATTTCAAGTCCGTCTAGCGCTTCATTATTCCAATCGTGATTACCGGGAATAAAAATGACTGTAGCATCGGTTCCGTTGGCAATATTTATTTGCGAGTCTAAAACTGATTTATACTTATTATAATCTTTCGTAAAATCAGGTGGCAGCCCCGAATTATAAATGTTATCTCCCAAATAAATAACGGTCGTATTTTTATCAAAAGGAATCAGGCTTCGTGCTGCATCAATTACGGGCTCTCTTCCAAAATTAAGTTCGCCGGCGTCGCCAATTAATATAATTCGCTTTGCAATTGAATCTGTTTGTGCCACACAAAAATGACTTAACAACACCATAGATAAAATCGCAGTTATTCGTTGCATCAACTTCTTTTTTTAGGCTTAAAAATCAATAGGGTGGCTGTTCCGTATTTATCGCCGGCTTCATTTGAAATGATCAAATTACCCCAGGGCGTAAACGCAATTCCTTCAGGCTGAGGAAAAAGTCTCGGATCTAAAGTGTACACTTCTTTTGTTACTCCTTTGCTATCTGTTACGACCAATAATTGATTTTCAGAAGCAAGAATCCACAGGTCTTTAGTAGAAGGATTGACAGCAACTGCAGAAGGCTTTAGTTTTAATTTATCTTCTTCAACTCTTTTCGCTATAGATTTTACATCTAACGAAAATATAGCCGGAGTGTAGGTCTCGCTTACCGGATTAAAAGACCACGCTGATACTGTACTCTTTTTATCATCTTCACAGCTCTTGCAAACCATAATTAATTTTTCTTCAGCTTCGTCATAATAAATCGATTCAAATTCATTCTTTTTTTTATCGGCGCCGGGAAAGGTGCTTTTCCTTCTATAAATGGTATCGCCTTTTGGTGAAAATTTCAAACTTTCAATATTTCCGTTGCTTGCCAAAATATAAAAGGAGCTATCCCGTACATAGATATCCTCAAAATCATTAGCATCGTCAAATTTCCATTGTACCGTCATATCGGCATTATTATTATGTATTTTGAAAAGGCTTCCACTTCCGTCGGAAATAGCAAATAAGCTACTATCTTTTGGATAAAAACTAATTCCTGAAATTTGGGTAAGGTTGTCTCCAAGTTTCATAACAGTTGGTTGATTAAGATCATACTCTTTGCAAGGCAGGTTAATTTTGTTTTTATTAGAAGCACAACCTTCGTAAGAATGTAGTTTAGCAAAAAAAAATAAAAAAATGAGAATATTCCGGTTAAGCATATATTAAAATAGAGGCTTCAAAAAATAAGCCGGTTATTTTGTAAGGCATAAATTTACAATACATTAATATCAATTCATTAATAAGTGTTTTTTTTCTTACTTTACTACAACATTATTCAATTTTAATATCCAATTATGAAGTACGAAGTAATTAGAAATTTTGTCAATGGGGAGTTCGTAAATGCTTCCGCGGAAAAATTTCTCGAAGTAATTTCCCCGATAGATGGGGCACCACTTTCAAAAGTTTATTTGTCGTCATCAGGCGATCTCAATAAAGCAGTAGATGCAGCAAAAAAAGCTTTTCTTTCATGGAGTAAAACGCCTATTAAGGAACGGGTACAGGTCTTTTTCAAATATAGAAATTTGCTGGAACAGAATCTTCAGTCACTTGCAGCATTATGCTCAGAAGAAAACGGTAAAACTCTCAGTGAATCAATTGCGGAAATAGAGAAAAGTATAGAACTAACGGAGTTCGCTTGTTCTTTGCCCCAATTAATTGGCGGTGAAGTTTTGGAGGTAAGCCGTGGCGTGGAGTGCAGGATTGAATACGTAGCGTTAGGTGTAGTCGCTTCAATTGTTCCATTCAATTTTCCAAGTATGGTTCCTAACTGGACCATGCCAAATGCAATTGCCCTCGGAAATTGCATGATATTAAAACCTTCAGAAAAAGTTCCGCTAAGTGCAGGTAAATTGGCTGAACTGCTAAAAGAGGCCGGTCTGCCGGATGGTGTTTTTAATATTGTAAATGGTGATGCAGAAATTGTGGAGGCTATTTGTGATCATCCGGATATTGAAGCGGTTTCATTTGTTGGCTCCACGAAAATTGCAAAATTGGTTTATCAAAGAGCGACTCATAATTATAAAAGATGCCTTGCCCTTGGCGGCGCAAAAAATCATTTGGTTGTTTTGCCCGATGCTATCCCGGGCATGACAGCTCAAAATGTTGCTGCCAGTATGAGTGGTTGCGCGGGGCAACGTTGTATGGCGGCGAGCGCAATGATAGGAGTTGGCGATGTCGATAATATTATTGATAAAATTTGCGATGAGGCAAGAAAGGTAATCCCCGGTAAAAACCTGGGAGCTGTTATTAATAAAGCTTCTCAACTGCGAATTGAAAAATATATTACCGAAGCAGAAGAGCAGGGTGCAACTATTTTAGTTGATGGAAGAAATACGAAAGTGGAAGGAAAAGAAAATGGCACCTACGTTGGCCCGACAGTTATTGATCATGTGAAACCCGGGATGTCTGTGGCAACTGAAGAAATTTTTGGTCCGGTGATAAGTATTATGCGGGCAAAAAATGTTGATGAGGCTTTGGCAATTGAAAATGCAAATCCTTATGGAAACGCAGCAAGTGTATTTACGCAAAATGGTGGGATGGCACGATACATAATTGATAGAGCAAGTGCGGGAATGATTGGGGTTAATGTTGGTGTTCCCGTGCCTCGCGAACCATTTTCTTTTGGCGGTTGGAATGAAAGTAAATTTGGGGTAGGAGACATTACCGGGAAGAGTTCAATTGAGTTCTGGACGAAATTGAAAAAGTCAACAATAAAGTGGAACGCCGAAGCGGGAGTAAATTGGATGAGTTGAGAAGGTTCAAATGAAACCTATAATAAGCCATATAAAGTATTTAATTTAAAAAAAAATTGCCTTTCAAGTAGCAGGGGCGGCAGGTAAAAAAATTAGTAATTCCGCTTTTAATGGACCATCAAAAAACAATAAACAAAAAGACGATTAAAATAAAATTACTTCAATGAATACAGAAACATTTTCGCAAACCTCAGAAATAATCCAAAACAACCAGGACCACACTATATTTTCCTGGAGCAAGCAAAAGGGAACAAACCCCATTGCTGTAGAACGTGCCGAAGGCGTTTATTTATATGATTATGATGGCAAGCGCTATATCGATTTTTCATCGGGATTAATGAATGTAAATATTGGCCATGGCGACCAGCGTGTAACCGAAGCCGTTATGGAACAAATGCAAGAGGTAAGTTACGTCACACCATCCTGCGTTACCAAAGCTCGTGGAGAGCTTGGAAAAAAACTCGCCGAAATTTGCCCTGGAGATTTAAATAAAGCATTCTTCACATTGAGCGGTGCCGACTCAATTGAAAACGCAATTAAACTTGCGAGGTTATATTCGGAACGGCCTAAAATATTATCACGATATCAATCTTACCATGGTTCCACAAACGCGGCTATGACGGCTAGTGGCGATCCTCGAAAAATTGCGGTTGACGGACAGCAGGCGACAAATTTTGTGCATTTCGATTTGCCTTATTTATATCGTTGGGAATACGGCGAAGAAAGCTTATTAAAAGAAAGCGTTGCTCAATTAGAGCGCATCATTGCTTACGAGGGAACGGCAAGTATTGCAGCGATTGTACTGGAAGGTGAGTCTGGCTCTTCGGGTTGTTTGCAATATCCTGTTGGCTATTTGCAAAAAGTAAGAGAATGCTGCGATAAATATGGCATCCTTTTAATAATGGATGAAGTGATGAGTGGCTTTGGCCGCACCGGGAAATGGTTTGGCTTTCAGAATCACAATATCGTTCCAGATATGATCGCTATGGCAAAAGGCTTAACCTGCGGCTACTTACCCTTTGGTTGCTTAATGGTTTCCGACAAAATCGCAGCAAAGTTTGATGATGCATATCTTCCTATCGGCCTTACTTATTCTGCTCATCCGGTTTGTTGCGCTGCCGCTTTAGAAGTATTGAAAATTTACGAAGAAGATAATCTCATTGCAAATTGTGTTGCAATGGAAAAGTATTTAAATACAAAAATAGAAACATTAAAGCCGAAACATCAAAGCATCGGCAATTGGAGAAATACCGGATTGTTAGGATGTCTTGAACTGGTTAAAAACAGGGAGACAAAAGAACCAATGGCGCCATTCAATGCCAGGCCACATGAAATGATTGTTATGAATAAGGTTGCTGCAAAAATTCGGGAATTGGGGATGTACACTTTTGTTAGATGGAATTATATTTTTATAGCACCACCGTTATGTATAAATGAAAAGCAAATTGATGAAGGGGTTGCCATAATAAGCGAAGCTTTAAAAATTGCTGATGCAGAAATTTCCTGATTGTAAAATTCTATTTCTAAATTAATATTGTTACAAGTAGCAAATAACGCGAAATCGTCGGCTCTCTACAGTGAAGACCTTGCTCCCATTCCCAAAGAAAAGCGAACCTGGGATACGAACTATGCGGCATTATGGATCAGCATGAGCCTTTGTATTCCGACGTATATGTTGGCAAGTTCTTTAATTGGCGGCGGAATGAATTGGTGGGAAGCGGTCCTGACTATATTTTTAGGAAATGCCATCGTATTAATTCCTATGATTTTAAATGGACATGCGGGGGCTAAATATGGAATTCCTTTTCCAGTTTTTGCAAGGGCAAGCTTTGGGGTTAGAGGTGCAAATATTGCCGCGATGCTTCGAGCAATTGTTGCGTGTGGCTGGTTTGGCATCCAAACATGGATTGGTGGATTTGCTTTGTACCAAATGTTACGGTTATGGGTACCCGCAATTGAAAAGTTGCCCCAAATTTTCCCCGAGTCATTTGGTTTGCAAACGGGCCCTGCTATAACATTTTTTATTTTTTGGTTAATAAATATGTGGGTCGTTTATCTTGGAGTAGAAAGCATCAAGAAGCTTCTTGTATTTAAAGCATTCTTTTTGCCCGTTGCCGCGTTAGCTTTATTAGCATGGGCTATTTATGCTGTTCACGGTCTTGGCCCAATCTTGAAAGCGCCTTCAAAATTTAAAACAAATACGGAGTTTTGGAATTTCTTTTTTCCCGCGCTTACGGGTATGGTTGGTTATTGGGCAACACTTTCTTTAAACATTCCCGACTTTACACGCTATGCTAAAAGCCAGCGGGCACAAATAAATGGACAGGCAATTGGGCTTCCAACTTCTATGACTTTATTTTCATTTATTGGAGTTGTGGTTACCTCTGCAACGGTTATTTTGTACGGAGAAACCATTTGGGATCCCCTGGTTTTGGCAGGAAAATTCAGCAGCAAATTTATTATTAGTATTGCTATGATTGCTGTTGCGATTTCTACGTTGGCGACCAACATTGCTGCAAATATTGTAAGCCCAGCAAATGATTTTGCAAATCTCGCACCTTCAAAAATTAATTTTAGAAAAGGCGGTTATATAACGGGGGTTATTGGTATTTTAATTTTTCCCTGGAAATTAATTGCCGATCCGTCGGGTTATATTTTTACATGGCTGGTTGGTTACTCAAGTTTGCTTGGCCCCGTTGGCGGTATCATGATTGTCGATTATTATTTCATAAGGAAACAACAATTAATTACCAAAGAATTATACCAGCTCAAAGGCCATTACACTTTTTCTAAAGGTTTCAATATCGCGGCTATTATGGCGCTTATTGCGGGTATTTTGCCAAATATTCCCGGTTTTCTTACAACGATAAAATTATTGCCACAAGATGCGGTACCATTATGGGTTTCGCATCTTTATAATTATGCCTGGTTTGTAGGATTTTTTGTATCTGGAATGATTTATTACCTGATGATGAAAAAATATAAAATTGATTTAAGAAATGTAAAACAGGTTGATTTTATAGAGCAATTTTCATAGATTGAGCAAATCAAAAAAGTCCTCATGTCTGTATTAATAAAAAGTGGGAGAATAATTACTGCATCAGATAATTATGTTGCTGATATTTTTATTGAAGATGAAACCATTTCTTCTATCGGAAAAAAGTTAAATGTAAAAGCCGATAAGGAAATTGATGCTTCAGGAATGCTTGTTTTTCCTGGAGGAATTGATCCACATGTACATTTGGAAATGCCTTTTATGGGAACTTTCTCAAGTGATACACATGCTACGGGAACGCGTGCAGCTTTATTTGGTGGCACTACTACTGTTATAGATTTTGTTTTGCAAAAACAAGGGCATTCTTTGCACGAGGCGTTGGATGAATGGAACGGAAGAGCTAAAGGAACGACCTTTAGTGATTATAGTTATCACATGGCCGTAACCGATTTTAATGAGAATACTAAAAAGGAAATAAAAGAATTCATAGACGAGGAAGGCATTACTTCTTTCAAAACATTTATGGCTTATAAAGGTGCATTGATGATCGATGACCGCATGATGATTGGGTTAATGGAAGAGGTTAAAAAGAATGGTGGATTGGTAACGGTGCATGCCACTAACGGTGATATGATCGATTACCTTATTCAAAAAAACCGCGATGCCGGAAACCTGGCACCTTTGTATCATTATTTATCGCAGCCTGAGGTTACGGAGGCAGAAGCATCGGAAAGATTTGTGGATATGCTTAATTATACTGGCTGCCCCGGATATATTGTACATCTTACCTGCGAAGGCGCTTTAAATGCCGTTCGCAATGCAACAAAGAGAAATCAACATTTATTTGTTGAAACCTGTATACAATATTTATTGCTCGACGCTTCTCTTTATGAAAAAGATTTTGAAGGCGCTAAATGGGTAATGAGCCCACCACTACGTCAAAAGAAAGACCAGGAAACATTGTGGGCTGGCATCAACCAGGGATTAGTAAATGTTGTAGCGACAGATCATTGTCCTTTTATGTGGGAACAAAAACTAATGGGTAAAGATGATTTTTCCAGGATACCTAACGGTCATCCTGCACTCGAAAACAGGATGGAATTATTATTCAGCGAGGGAGTCGTCAAAGAAAAAATTTCTTTAAATAAATATGTTGAACTTGCCTGCACCAATCCTGCAAAAATATTTGGAATGTTTCCTGAAAAAGGAACAATTGCGATTGGCAGCGACGCGGATATTGTAATTTTCGACCCGGAAAAAAAGCATACACTTTCTGCGTATACGCATCATATGAATGTAGACTATTCGGCATATGAAGGGTGGGAAGTAACCGGTAAAGTAAAAACAGTTTTATTAAGAGGACAAGTTGCCATCGAGGAAAATGAATGTAAAGTGGCGAAGGGATATGGAAAGTTTATCAAGAGAAAAAAAGTTTCGGGAATAGTTTAGAATTATGAGTTAAGAATTATGAGTGACAGCAAAGAATCAAATAGTATTATTGGTAAGAA
>JBBRSV010000053.1:0-29119 GCA_038245055.1 Chitinophagales bacterium
ACCCGCAGCAATGGCAACCAAAAAACTAACCGTGCGTCCATGGTCTATTGTTACAAAAATATTATACGATAAGGATTCTAAAAAAGCAACCGGGGTTGAAGTATTGGATGCAGAAACCAATAAAACCTTTCAATATTTTGCGAAGATCATTTTCCTCAACGCATCTACATTTAATAGCGCATGGATATTGATGAACTCTGCAACAGATATATGGCCCGACGGTTTAGGAAGCAGTAGCGGGGAATTAGGACATAACATAATGGATCATCATTTAGGTGTTGGCGCTTCGGGTAAGGTTGATGGTTATGAAGACAAATATTATTACGGAAGGCGTGCCAACGGCATTTACATTCCACAATACAGAAATATATTGGGCGATAAGAGAGATTACGTGAGGGGCTTCGGTTACCAGGGTGGCGCAAGCAGGGAAGGATGGGGCCGCAATATAGCTGAAATGAATATTGGCGGAGATTTTAAAGACGCATTAGCAGAGCCGGGGCAGTGGTCGATGAATATTGGCGGCTTTGGAGAAATACTTCCATATCATGAAAACAAAATGACGCTTGATAAAAATAAGAAGGATGCATGGGGCTTAAATGTAATTGCGTTTGATGCCGAGTGGAAGGACAATGAAAGAAAAATGCGAATAGATATGAAGAACGATGCTGTGGAGATGCTACAGGCAGCAGGGCTAAAAGATGTAACGGGACATGATGGTGACGGAACTATCGGGCGTGGCATACACGAAATGGGAACTGCCCGCATGGGGAATGATCCAAAAACTTCTGTACTGAACAAGTGGAACCAGGTATGGGACGCTCCAAATGTTTTTGTAACAGACGGTTCATTCATGGTTTCGGCTAATTGCGTAAACCCTTCATTAACTTATATGGCCATGACGGCAAGGGCAGCCGACTACGCTGTAAGTGAATTAAAAAAGCAAAATATTTAATAAACATTCATTTTATTACCTCAAAAAATATTATCAATGAGTGAAGAAAAAGAAATAGATGATAACACTGGTTATTCAAGAAGAAAGTTTTTAAAAAATGCCGGGCTAACGGCTGCGGCATTTTATATCGTTCCGAGACATGTTTTAGGCGGCAAAGGTTTTATTGCCCCGAGCGACAGGCTTACAATTGCAAGTGTCGGCGTTGGCGGCAAAGGAGAAAGTGATATTGCAAATTTCTATAAAAGTGGCAAAGCTGACATTGCTTACTTATGTGATGTTGATGACCGAAGAGCGGCTACTACAGTTAAGAATTTTCCCAAAGCAAAATATTATAAGGATTGGAGAGAGATGCTTGATAAAGAGCATAAGAATTTTGACGCAGTATCAGTTTCTACGCCGGACCACACTCACGCGGTGGCAGCATACTCGGCCATGCAACTGGGTAAACATGTATATGTACAAAAACCTTTAACGCATGATGTATTTGAAGCCCGTATGCTAACAAAGGCGGCTAAACGCTATAAGGTTGTAACACAAATGGGCAACCAGGGTTCTTCCGGAGATGGCGTGCGCCAGCTAATGGAATGGTACGATGCCGGCGTTATAGGTGACGTTCATACTGTTTACTGCTGGACAGACAGGCCCGTTTGGCCACAGGGAATCCCAAGACCAACTGCAACAGCTGAAATTCCTAAGGAATTAGATTGGAACCTTTGGCTTGGCACTGCCCCCGAAAAAAATTATTTTGATAACCTTGTACCATTTAATTGGCGTGGCTGGTGGGATTATGGAACCGGGGCATTGGGCGATATGGGTTGTCATATTGTTCAGCCAGCTTTTGCTGTACTTGATCTTAAATATATTAATTCAGTACAGGCAAGTGTGGGAAGCGTTTATGTAGGAGAATTTAAAAGAGGTTATTTCCCCGACAGTTGCCCTCCATCAAGCCATGTAATAATGAAATTTCCAAAAACAGAAAAAACGCAAGGACCGGTTGAAGTGCATTGGATGGATGGTGGCATCCAGCCAGAAAGGCCTGAAGAATTAGGGCCAAATGAAACCTTTGGCGATGGTGGTAATGGAACTTATTTTATCGGTACAAAAGGTAAAATGATGTGTGGCACTTACGGTGCTAATCCGAAATTACTTCCCATCTCAAAAACCAATGAAGTAAAAGTTCCGCAAAAATATCCTCGTGTACCTATGGGCGATAACGGGCATTACGCACAATGGGTTGAAGGTGCAATTGCAGGTTACGGAAAAACACAACTAAGCTCGTCGTTTGATGTAGCGGGGCCGTTAACCGAAGCATTATTAATGTCGAACCTGGCCATCAGGGGGTTTGATATCAGAAAACCAAAGGGCACTAGCGGTTTCGATTATCCTGCACGTTATGTTGAGCTTTTGTGGAATAATGATGATATGAAAGTCACGAATGTTGACGAAGTAAATCAATTTATTAAGCGCGACTATCGCCAGGGATTCGGCGTTACTTATAATGTATAATTTTTAAAAAATATTATTATGAAAAGAAGAGAAGCAGTACAATATATTTCCCTCCTGTTAGGTGGTACTATTGTAGGCAGCCATTATTTTTTAGAAGGCTGTAAAAGCAAGACAGGCGTTTCGATGACCTTCTCGCCTGAAGATGTAACAAACATGGATGAAATTGCGGATACCATTTTACCGCCTACAAAAACACCTGGCGCCAAAGCCGCGCATGTTGGCCAGTTCATGACTGTAATGGTAAATGATTGCTATGACGCAAACGATCAAAAAATATTTCATGAAGGACTTGCAACATTAGATGATTTTGCAAACAAGACTTATAATGATTCTTTCATAAAATTAAATCCGCAACAACGCCATGACCTGCTGGTAAAATTAGATGACGAACAGAAGAATTATATGAAAAATAAAAAGAAGGAAGATCCTTCGCATTATTTCCGCATGATGAAGGAACTTACTTTATTAGGATATTTTACTTCTGAAATTGGATGTACCCAGGCGAGGCGATATGTTGAAACTCCGGGACATTATGACGGATGCATTCCATACAAAAAAGGAGACAAAGCTTTTGCGTAAATTAAACGGTCGTCTTATTATTTTGAAGAGTCTTTATGATTACCGATAGTGTCAAGATGGTGTGTTAGGTTTATTGCATTTGTTGTGTCCGGAATACCGCCGTTTGAATTTACGACGCCCACCTCGTGATACGTTGGTGTTGTATCTGATTTGGCTTTTTTATCGGTGGACGCCTGGCATCCAAAAACTGTTGCAGTCACGATCAATCCAAAAAATATGCTTTTCATAAATTATATTTGATCCATTAAGAATTTATTTCGAAATACGTACTAATATCTTTTGACAATAAAAGTGCCAAAGAACAATATTTTTATCCTCCCTATAAAAGATTTTATTGCAAAGCTGCAACATTAAGCTGTTGAATGAACAATTGAAGATTTATATATCTTCTTACAGGATAAAAAATTATTATGAAAAAAATCTTGGCTCTTCTTTTAATTATTTCCTCGGTAAAATCCTTTGCGCAAAAAGATCAAACCTTTGATGGCCTTGATATGCATTTGGGAAATCTATTCATGCTTTCCGATGCAAAGACGCGCTCAATAAGTCCGGAAAATTACAATGGCGAGCCGGGTAAAGGCGGCATGGCAACACTCGAAAACGGTACCGCAAGATCCGCCGCGCACAACCTGGGGCAGGGTTGGAAAGTTAATCCCAGTGTGACTATTGAGCCGGGCCAGACTTTTACTGTTGCCGAGATAAATGGGCCTGGTGCCATCCAACATATTTGGATGACACCGACAGGCAACTGGCGATTTTCAATCTTACGCTTTTACTGGGATGATGAGACACAGCCTTCAGTGGAAGTTCCCGTTGGCGATTTTTTTGGAATGGGTTGGGGCAAATACGCGCATCTAAATTCTCTTCCGGTAACCGTAAACCCGGGCAGCGCTTTTAATTGCTATTGGGTCATGCCTTTCAGAAAGAAATGCCGGATCACCATGGAAAATATCAATACTGAAAAAATGGTTTTGTACTACCAGGTCGATTTCACTTTAACCAATGTTCCAAAAGAGGCTGCCTATTTTCATGCCCAGTTTAGACGAAATAACCCCACTAACGGAGGCCTGTACACGCTGGTAGATGGCATAAAAGGTAAAGGCCAATATGTAGGAACTTATCTCGCCTGGGGACTTACCAACAATGGCTGGTGGGGCGAAGGTGAAATAAAATTTTATATGGATGGAGATACCAAATTCCCGACAATAAATGGAACAGGAACTGAAGATTATTTTTGCGGTTCTTATGATTTTGAAAATCAAAAGACCCATCGATACGAACCTTTCTCAACAGCATACACTGGTTTACCGCAGGTAATTATTCCAGATGGCTTGTACAATTCAACACAACGGTTTGGTTTATACCGCTGGCATATAATGGATCCTATTCGCTTTGATAAAGATTTAAAAGTGACGATCCAGGATCTTGGCTGGCGATCGAATGGAACTTATCTTCAACAAAAGTCTGATATCAGCTCAACAGTATTCTGGTATCAATCGGAACCACACGCACCGTTTCCAATATTACCTTCCAGGAATGAGCTTGAGGTCAACTAGATATTATTAGTGCATCAATTTAATTCCATTAAAACATTTCTCAATAAGAAAAATATAATGATCTTATTTGGGTTCAAATTGAAGTAGCAATCGCTTCCATTTGCCTTTAACAATTTTTGGTAGAGTTATTGAAATGATTTGCAAAATAAAAATCAATGTATAAAAGTCGCCTTCTAATTTTTTCCTTTATAATACTTATCGGGTTGTTTAGCTGCAGCAGGCGCTCGCATCCTTCAAGAAATAACCCGGCAAGTGCAGAAAATAATAATACAACTGATAACGCAACAATTGAAAGAAAAAGTGATTCATTGGCAACTGTAAAAAGGGCTATCGCCAGAAGAAAAGCTAAGGCACCTTTGCCCAAAGTAATTTCAGTAAATGATGGAGCAGCGCATAAAAGTGTAGATGGAAGACTTTATTATGATGTGATGGGACATCGCTATTGGCGCAATTATCAAGATGGAAAATATTATTTATTCAATAAATTGATGTTCAACGATCCTGCTTTTAAGGCTCCTAAATAAGCCTGTTCTCATCCTGGAGTAATAAATAATTTTTTCAGAATTTTCTCCTCCCCGGAATGTAAATTTATTTCATCTTTTAAAACTTTCGCAGTACAATCATATTTTTCCAGGAGCCTGATGAGGACTTGCGCTTCCACTAATCCTTCGCTGCATTTCACGCGCAAAATATGATCGCAATCGTCAAGATCAAAATTTGCCCGGTAATGCGAAAACGTTTCGTGAATTTTACTGATAAGCCATATGGCCTGATGCGAATCTTCAATATTTGTTTTGAAAACTTCTACCATACCCTAACTGTTAGCATGGTTAATAATTCATTGTTATCTTTTTTTGGCCGCAGCATAAATTATTTTTTAAATCTTACCATAATTGACGATCACTTTGGCATCTTTCAACTTATGAAAATATACATAAGAAACAACCAATATAATCAGCATAACGAGTGGAAACACCGCTTGCCCATCAAACCCATCAACAGCAATATGGCCAATAAAAGCTGAGATAAAATCGAGTCCAAAGCCAACATAAGCCCATTCCTTAAACCGCGATGGAATCATTGGAATAATCAATAATAAGCCGCCGATTATTTTTCCTATCGACAACTCTATTCTAAAATAATCAGGATATCCCAAATGGTTTATCCCCTGCTTTGCCAACTCCGTATTGAATGTAAATGCCGGCATCGCTGAATCTAATAAAAAGATTAGCCCGGTTGTAATCCAATAAATAATTTTTGCAGACTTTAAATTTTTATCGCTCGTATCCATGATTATTTGTTTTGATTTTTGTCATAATTAAACATCCAGCCAATGCCATACTTATCTTTAACGGCCCCGAAAATAGCGCCCCAGAATTGAGCTTTCAGAGGGTCCATAACTTTTCCGCCTTCTGATAATTTCGAAAAAAATGTATTGATTTCCTCTTCGCTACTACAACTTAATGATAAGGCAATATTGTTTCCCTGGCTATATTGTTCAGGACCATTCACGTCTGATCCCATCAACAACAACGAGCCTTTGTTTAGGCTGGAATGTAACACCTTGTCCTTCATTCCGGCAGGAAATTTATCCGCCATCGGAGACTCTCCGATGGTTTGTATAAATAAATCTCCTCCCAAACAATCTTTGTAAAAATTCATCGCCTCACGACATGCGCCGTTAAATCCGATGTAAGTATTAATTGCTGTCATAACTCTTGATTTAAATTTTAAAATTTTATTTTGAATTTTTTAAAGGCTTTAAAATTTTGCGCAGCTGGTGATTGTGCCTTTGCGTGTGGTATAACACGAAATATAACAACTCCAGTTTTGTTACCTCACCAAAAATTGGTAGGTTAATCATCTCCGTTAGTTCTGCTTTATCACGCGCTTTCTCCAATTGTTCAATAGATTTTTGTAGCGCCGTAATAATTCGCTCCCTTTCAAAATGAATATTTTCAGGAACAATAAATTCGGGTGACTGATATTTTGATTCAAAATCAAGAAACATCTTTTTAATCTTCTCCACTCCTTCCCCAGGATCTCTTTGAGCCGGAGTGCCATCCATCTCCATGCCTTGCGCTATTGCCTTGTTTGATTTTGTAACGTGCCTTACCAATTGTGCAGCCGTCCAACTGCCTTCAAATGGCACCAAATTAAGTGATGCTTCGTTTGTAGATTTAATTAAATCCACCAAATCGGCCCATGTTTCATCAAGAGATATGAACAGTTGTTTTGTATTTACCGTATCGGGCGTCATAACAAATTTTTGAAATAATAATTACATGCTACTCTTCAATTATCGATAAAATATTTCCGGCCGGGTCTTTAAACCATGCAATTTTTGGCCCTTGCGGATTCCTGGTAATACCTTTTTCATCGGTTTTTATTTGACCACCATATTGCTCAAACTTTATTCCTTTTGACGTCAATTCATCAACCGCATCTTCTATATTATCCACAGGAAAGTTGAGGATAGTAAAAGTAGCAGGTTCATGATTCGGTTTTGGATAAACGATAGTCGGCACACCGCCTTGAGTATGTAATTTTATTAAGCCCATTGAGCTATCCTCAACTTCCAGCTCCAAAACTTCTTCATAAAATTTCTTTGCCTTTTGAATATCATTGACCGAAAATCCACCAAAGGCTTTTGAATGTTTCAACATAAATTAATTTTTATTCCGTGAGAAAATATTTTATAACGTTTCTTTAATTTGATTTACCGTTTTAATAAGACACAACATTTCATTTTCATCTTTATACCATTCAATTGCAGGCTTTGTTTTATCCGCCCTGGTGTCCTGGAGCAATTCAGAAAATAAACCTTTAATGCAATTTAAATTCTTGCGCCAATCATGCATAGATATTGCAAGGTAGCTGCCACTTTCAATTTTCAACTCTTCACAATTATATTTTTTGGCTTCGCCGGATAATTTTTCTTCGGCCGCGGCATAATAATGCATCACACCTTCTTTAAATTCGCTAATACCATAATAGTTTCTCGCTCTTGAGGCATCGCCTGTTATCCTTATTAACGAGTCAAAAGCTTCCCTAATACCTGCAGGAAATGTTTTTACTCTTGTTCCAAAGACTCTTATTTCTTCGCTAAAAATATGCTCATCCATTTAGCACTATTTTTTTTTACAATACAAACCTACAATCAACTATGGAGATAATGCGGGTGCAAATGCGGCATTATGAGGGGTTGATCGCGACAAAAATATTTGCTAAGTTTGTACTATATAATTCTTAAATAATAAAATGCTGATATGAAACACGTTTCAATTCTTATCCCCCATGGGCACACAAGTGTTGTAAATATTGAAGGCACGCACCAGATTTTTAACGAGGTAAATTCTATACAAAAAAACCTGGGAAGGCTGCCGCTATTTAAAGTGGAATTAGTGGGTATTGCAAAAGAAACCAGCCAGCGAAATGGCTTGTTTAAGATTGATGCGGACGTGCTGATTGATGATGTAAAAAAAACTGATCTTATTATCATTCCCGCTATCCATGGTGATCCAAAATTGATGATGGAAAATAATGCAGCTTTCATTCCCTGGATCATAAATCAATATCATGAAGGCGCAGAAGTGGCAAGCCTTTGCATTGCTTCATTTTTTCTTGCGGCTACAGGTTTGTTAAACGGAAAACAGTGTGCCACGCATTGGTCAGCGGCCAATGATTTCAGAAATACCTTTCCGCAGGTAAACCTTGTTGATGATAAGATCATGACTGAAGAAGATGGTATTTATACAAGCGGTGGGGCATATTCTTTCTTAAATTTAGTGGTGTACATTATAGAAAAATATGCGGGCCGCGATGTAGCCGTTATGATCGCAAAAATGTTTATGATAGATATTGATCGCATCAGCCAATCTCCCTTTATTATATTTAAAGGCCAGAAAACTCATGATGATGAGCCAATAAAACAAGCGCAGGAATACATTGAAAATAATTTTGAAGATAAGATCACCGTTGATCAGTTGGCATCCATGTTTGCTTTAGGAAGAAGAAATATGGAACGCAGATTTAAAAAAGCTACGGCGAATACTGTTACGGAATATATTCAGCGCGTAAAGATAGAAGCTGCTAAAAAGAATTTAGAGAAAGGCAGGAAAAATGTGAATGAAGTAATGTATGAAGTTGGCTATTCTGATACCAAAGCTTTCAGGACAATTTTCAAAAGGATTACCGGGCTTTCTCCAATCGAATACCGAAGCAAATACAACCGGGAAGCAGTTGTGGCGTAAATCAGTTTGTTCTAACGATTTCGCATAGCCGAAAAGTAAAATTTATTTAATTGAGCGTTCTAATTTAAAAACCTGGTTGCTGAAAGGAGGAGTATCCGGTTGTTTTATAACGTTAAATCCGTGGTTGGTAGCCTGGTGGCAACTGTTGCAGGTTGCAGTAAGAAGCACGAAATCCTTTTTAAATAATTCATTATTTTTTTGTTGAATGGCAATGTTAATACTGTCTATCGGCGCATCAATCATCTGGAGATCTTTGGTCTCGGGACGATCTGTACAATATTCCCTGATATCGGCTAAGGATTCTTTTATTTCATTTATTTCAAAGTCTGCAAGTTGCCAATTTTGGTTTTCCCCGGCAAACCAAAGCTTCTCGTGGTGCACCTGGATTTCGCTCATGAATTCGCCAAAGCCTGGCTTATAAGTGTTGGCAATTTTGGTTTGCAAACTATCAATTTGTTTGTTCAAAACTTCATTATTATTTGGTGAAGTGTTGCAGGAATAAAAGATAGGAATTAATACTATCCAGGTTAAAATTTTCATTTTTTTTCTTTTTATGTTGAACAAAACTCAACCAAATCATTTTACTATTTTTCCCCATATATTATCAGCGCGCTTGAATTTATGTTCACATTTCCGTTGGGATATTTTTCATCTACTAAATGGTAAACGTCTCTTTTTATTTTGTCTTTCATTGCATTATCGGCTTTACTTAATGCGGCTACAAATGGTGCTGCAACATCGGTCATCATATTCCAATAAGTGTCAGCATTCTCACATTTTAATAATCCATTCACTTCTTTTTCAAAAGTATTTTTTAAGCCCGCATCTCTAAACATATCCTGCACAAGTCCCGGTTTGGCGCAGCGAAACATGCCTGGCGCGCCAATTGGCGGAGGTGGAATTTGCATATTTTTATTGATCGTTCCTCCGATTGCCGTAACCCAAAAGTTTTTTTCAGCTACATTCCAAACTGTTATTGCTAATTTTCCTCCGGGTTTCAACACGCGCGCCATTTCTTTAACGGCAAGATTCATCTCCGGAAAAAACATAAAGCCCAAACGACAACTGATCGCATCAAAGGTTTCATCATCAAAAGGCAAAGCGCTAACGTCACAAACACAAGTCTCAATATTTTTAATCCCTCTATTCTTTGCTTTTTCACCAGCTACTTTAAGCATCTCTTCTGCGAGATCGGTGATGACCACTTTACCACCATGTAACATCGTAGCTATGGTGAGGCCTGGCTCGCCTGTGCCAGATGCAACATCAAGAATTACCTCATTATCTTTTGGGTTTAACAGCCGGATAATTTCGTTTGTCATCGGATTCATAAAATCCATCATCTTATCGTCCCATTTTTTCCATCCTCCGGAAAATTTATTCCACGAAGCTTTTTGCTGGTCACGTATTTCTTCAAATTGCTTTTCCATTATATATTTATTTTATTGTATTTTTTTTGCGAATGGCATTCCCGATAATTAAAAAAATTAAACGCAGCATTTGGAAAAATTAAAAATGAAGTTAAGAACAAAAGAGAAATGATTGATAAACCGAAAGTTACTCCACAAATAAATTCGCGCCCGATGAGTGGATCAAAAATAATATTCACGCCGCAATTTTCATTTAAATATTTGCCCTTCGCCAACTTTAATTTAAAAAAAATAATAACCTAAAAGAGGGCTAACCCCCAACTGAATTAAATGCCTGTTAAGCATTTTAAACTGTAGCCTGAAATAATATTTCAATAATGAAAACTATTTAGAATGAAAGCCATTTTTTCTGCAAATAAAAACTAAAACTAACCATTTACTTAATCAGCAATTGATAAATTGAAACAACTAATTAAATATCTTCATACAAATAATTATCCGAATGCGCATTTTAATACTGGTTATCTGCTTGCTGGCTCTAAAAAATACAAAAGCACAAAGCGATCCCCTTTCGGCAAAATTTCCAATTGATACCGGCTATTTTTCTTCTTTCGATGGCGTCAAAATCTATTATGAGGCAAGAGGAAAAGGCGAACCGGTTTTGTTGGTCCACGGCTTTATTTCTAACAGTACCTCGTGGAAACGGGCTGCTATTTATAACGATCTTTTGAAAAGCGGATATAAAGTAATTGTGCTGGATATGCGGGGCAACGGCAAGAGTGATAAGCCGCATGATTCTTTAGCTTATGATAATGATGCCGAAGCAAAAGACATCATCGGCTTAATGACTTTTCTAAAAATTAAACGATATAACGTTGTTGGCTACTCGAGAGGTTCAATTATTACCGCACGCCTGCTGGTGATGGATACCCGCATAAAAGATGCGGTGCTGGGTGGCATTGGTACTGACTTTACCAATCCAATGTGGCCACGCAGAATTATGTTTTACCATGCTTTGAGAGGCGATTCAATTCCGGAATTAAAAAGTATGGTGGAAAATGTACAGCGCCAGAACCTTGATCAGCTTGCTTTGGCATATTTACAACGTTCGCAGCCTTCTACCAGCAAAGAAGCCTTGAGTAAAATAACGAACCCGGTGTTGGTAATTTGCGGGGATCAGGATGCTGATAATGGCTCGGCTGCAGAGTTGGCAAAGCTTTTACCCAACAGTACCCTGACTTCCGTACCGGGCGATCATAATCATGCTTCGGCTACTCCTGAATTTTCAGGCGAAGTCATAAGTTTTTTTCAAAAAAACAACTAACGGTAATGCTTACCTTATATTTGATATCTTATTTTTTTTAATATAAATTTTTATGAGAATTCTAATTGACATGGATGATGTAATTGCAGACGCGGAGGAGCGCTTCAATGAATGGTACGAAAGGGATTTTGGTATTCGATACACGGCCGCAGATCTGCAGGGCACAAAACTTCACCTGATCGTTCCTGAAGAACACAGAAAAATTGTAAAAGAATATCCGCATCACGAAGATTTTTTTAAAGACCTGCCTGTTATTGCAAACAGCCAGGAAGTCGTAGAAGAATTGCACAACAGGTTTGAAGTATACATTGCATCAGCAGCAATGGAGTTTCCATACTCGTTGCCTCATAAAATGAAATGGCTTGATGAGCACTTCCCATTTATCCATTGGAAGCGAAGGATTTTTTGCGGAGATAAGAGCGTTTTAAAAGGTGATATATTAATCGATGATCACGATTTCAATCTTTCAGTTTTTGATGGGCGAGCCATCATGTTCAGTTGTTCACATAATGCTAACGAAACTAAATACGAACGGCTAAACAACTGGCTTGACGCGGAAAAGTTATTTGATCTTAAATAATTTTATTTTTTTTCAACAACTGTGTCGCCATAGTTGAACCTCGCAACCTCTATATTGCTAGTGAAACCAGGAACCTTTTACCATTTAATATTTTTTTCTATAAATTCAATAAGGCTCACCGCCATTTCGTTTTGTTCATGCACATTTGGATGACCTTTGGTATTTTTATATTTATAAAAATGAGTAAATATTTTAGGGTCATTCATTTGCTCAACCGCAGACTTTATATATCCCGGCCAGGGAGCACCTTCCTGGGTTGCGTCCATGCTGCCAAGGGTACAAATAATGTCAGCATTAGCATATTTATTTCTTATTGATTGAACGAAATTTTTATAGGAGGCAATAATAAAACTGTCGCCTGGCGCTTTATCTCCAAACCGATATTTGAACTGCTCATTGCCGGGCAATTTGATAATCCAGGAATCATTTTGAAATAAATTAATGACAACAACATCGGGTGTATAATTTGCAAAATTCCATTTTGATGTGGAATCAGTTGCATCTAACCGGTCATACATTTCCGGCATAATCAAGGGAAACCAGCTCACCATAATTCCAATACCACTTTTTGATATACAATAATATTGCGCGTTAAAATAACGTGCAGTAATTGCCGCGTAGGATAGATAATTGTTTTCATAATAACCATGAAAAGAATCGCCACCACTGCTGTCTTCTATCGCGTATCCACACGTGATGGAATTTCCATAAAACTCTATCTTACGTTTTTTGGAAGTCGGCGGTTTTTCAAGATGAAACTTACCGGAAAATTCAAATCCATAAAACCACGTCTTGTTTTTGTCCCACTCTGTTCGCTTAGATAATTGGACCGTATGCAAGCCATATGATAATCCTGAAGCCAAAACATAACTATGCTTTACGGTATCTGTATGAATTTTTGAAACAACTTTATCATCAACTATCACATTATAATAATTAGCGGTATCGCCATCTTTAAGAATTGCTGAAACACCATTTCCTTCAAACCTAATGTTTACTGAATTGCCCGGCCACGACAATTCTGCAGCATCTGAGTCATATTTTATCCTTCCCTCATAATAAATACTGTTGCTGTTGAAAGGTATAATTTTCTTTTGCGCATTTGCGCAGAAAAACAAACTAACTAATAAAGTAATTGTGGAAAGGAGACGGTAAATCATTTATCGGGTTTGTGTTTAATTCATTATTAATTTTTTCTTATTTCACGTGTTAAAGTAAACTAATAAATAGGACAATCGGCCAATTTCGAACTGGCTTCCAGGTTGGAATTCTTGAAGAAATTTATCTCACAAAAAATGAAAGCGCTTCATTAGCACTTTTTTGAACTTTACAAATCGAGTTCATTTTTTTTACAAAAAGTACAGGCTCTAACTGTAAGGCATACCTCAAAATTACCACTGAAGAAAGCCAAATCAAACAGAAGAATTTCCTAATAGTTACGCTAAATAATTGATTCTATCCCTTTACCATAGCTATAATCATAGTCTTTCTAAAACAGAATTTTTTTCGGTTTTTATTATAAAATCTATTAAATTAGTATGTTAATAATTTTTTTGATATACTAATCCAATTAAATTATGGCAGAGAAAATTGGCACCGCAGGGACCCTGAAAAGGGTTTCTCCGAGATCAAAAAAAAAATCGGGAGAAGCAAAAGCTTCGCATAAAATTAGATCAGCAACCCCTTCAACACCTAAGAAAACCCTTGATCTATTTACCTGCAAAGAAGATCTTGGAAATGAGCTACGCGAAACAATAGATAAAAAATGGGAAGCTTGCTGGCCTGTTAGCAATCTGAGGCCACTGGCCGTACTCGATTTAATTTGTTATTTGCTGTTCATAAAACTGCTCGAAGAGAATGAGCTGATAACGTTAAAGCCTAACCTAAAGATAAAAGGAGATCGAGCTAAGCCCGAAGACCAACTTTGCTGGAGTATCTTTAAAGATTTGGACGGCCCCGCATTGCATAATCTCTTTACAACAGAAAAAGGAATACCTGATCTCATAAATAATTATGGGCGCACTAATCTTCAATTTAGCAAGTTCATAAGAGAGCCTTTGCTTTTACGCCCAACAGCAAGGTTGCTAACGAACGTAGTCGATATCATTAAAATTATGGATGAGGAAGGAAGCGCTAAAAGGGCTTTAATATTTGAACATCTAATCGGCAAAGTCGAGATAGAAGCGCAGAACGGGCAGGTGTATGCGCCAGGCAATGTTGTCAAGCTTATGGTAGAAATGATGCAACCAACTCCGGGAGATTCAATTTGGGACCCGTGCGCTGGCAATGCAAACTTTTTGATAAAATGCGCTACTCATATCAAGCTTAGAAATTCATCTGCTATTAATAATTTTAATGAAAATTTTTACGCAGGAATTTGTACTGGCATAGAAACAGATCCCATTCAGCTTCGGATTGGTGCAATGAATATGATCATACATTCTATTGAGAACCCTAAATTAGACAGCCAAAATATTTTAGACGAAGCTACCAATATTGAGCAAGGGCAGGCGTCTTTGATCATGTCAAATTTATTTTTTGATGATGCCTCCGGAAAAACACAAATCGTTGCAAATAAGTTACAAGGCGGAAATAAAAGAAAGGAAATTCAATTTCTACATCTAATTGTAAAATATCTTAAAAAAGGAGGAAGGGCAGCCGTACTTGTGCCGGAATATATTTTATATAATAACGCGCCGGATATTAAAGCAATCCGTCAGCTTATTATTGATGAACATAAATTGGAAGCCATAATTACACTGCCACACAGCGCTGGCAAAATATTTTCCGGCGCATCTATTTTAATAATAGACGACTCAACACCCGGAACCACTGATGAAGTATGGTTGTATAAAATGAATGCATCGATAAATAAAACATTGCTCTACGATACTACCCTAAAAGAAAATAATGTTCGGGAAAGTTTCGATGATTATGATAATATTAATGACGTTTTGAAGCGATGGAAAAATAAAAAACAGGAGGCAGACAGATCGCGTATTGAAAATAGTTTTTATGTAACCGCAGAAGAAATTAAAGACAATAACTATAACCTTTGCTTTAATGAGTATAGAAAAGTAGCCTCACACAAACACATTAATACAACGGCGGAAGTACCTGGTATATCCATCAAGAAAAACCTTACGTTACTAACTATAAAACCAAAATTTAATCTTGACTTAATAAAAAGAAAATTTAATTTATCAAGAATAAAAATTAATGCGCCCAGAATAAAATTTGAATTACTAAAAACAAAACTAGATTTACGAAGAATAAAACTCAACCTACCAACAATAAAACCAGATTTACTAAGGACAAAATTTCATTTACCAAGAATAAAACTTGACCTACAAAAAATAAAATTTGATCAGGTAAAAATAAAATCAGGCCAAGGCCTACAACTGCTCATTAAAAAAACACCCTCCTTGGTTGCGGCTTCAATTTTTATTTTTGTTGCTGCGATAGCTTCCTATTTTATATTTTTTAGAAACAAAAATAGCCAGCCTGCAAATATTTCTCTTAAAAATGAGCTGCATCATACAGGAGTTATTACTGAAATAAAAGCTGCGCCAATTGTGATTGTCAACGAACCCACACCTCCCCTGTCGCAAGAACAAATCAAGGCGATTCTTTATGATACGGCTGGGATAAATCATTTTAATGCGCAGCCAAATAATGAACTGCCTATGCAAGCAGATTCGCTTCATAAATTGAATAACGATAATGATCAGACAAGTCAAAATGATTTTGAGAGTACGGCTGAAGCCGGAGTTCAGTCGAATGAAAAAAATCTGCAGGTAAAATACAAAGTGGTTGATACTACATTCTTTCACGATGAGCCGATTGTCGGTTCCAGCAGGAAAACCTTCCTGGATCCTTCAAATAATAATGTATTGAACTCCCTTAAAGATAAGAATGGATTTATTTATATCGTGTACACTAACGCGTTAGGCCACACCTCAAAAGGATGGATCAGCAAAAAAGACCTTAAGCCTCTAAGGTAAATCGAAAGTACTTCCTGACAAACATTTCTTGTCTCAATAAATATTTATCGAACACTATCTGGTTCATTAATTTCTCAAGTAGATGAAACGCAATAAAAATTAAAATTTAAATCAGATGTTGCGCTTTTCTTAAATCAAAATTTATAATTACTTTCCTCCACCGGCATTTCATTCCACATTTATTATGTTTGTACAAATTACAATTATGAAAAAAATTATGACAATTGCTTTGGCTTCCCTGATATCCTTTACCGGAGCCTCCTCACAGGTAAACATGCCTGCTCCGAGCCCTACACAAACAATTAGCCAGGACTTTGGGTTGGGTAAAATAGAATTAACATATAGTCGCCCGGGTATTAAAGGACGTGAAGTATTTGGTGTAAATAGCGAACTGGTTCCTCTTGGAAAGCCGTGGAGAACCGGGGCAAATTCAGCAACAAAAATCACCTTTACTGATAATGTTTCTTTTGGAGGCAAACTAATTGACACTGGCACTTACGTTATTTATACTATTCCAAATAAGAACCAATGGGACATTGTTTTAAGCAAAGGCACGGCTTATCCGGGATCAGATGGATTTAATGAAAGTGATGATGTACTGCATTATAAAGCACCGGTTGTAATGGGTGTTAAAAGAATAGAAACCTTTACCATGCAATTTTTTAATATAAAAAATGAAAGCTGTGAGCTTCATTTAATGTGGGGAAATACTGACGTTTCGGTTCCGATTACCACAAACATAAAAGAGCGTATACGCGCCCAGTTAGAAGAGGCTTTACAAGGCGATAAAAAACCGTATTACCAGGCTGCAAATTTTTATTATGATTATGATAAAAACTACGCAAAGGCTTTGGAAAATGTTGACAAGGCAACTGCGGAAAATCCAAAGGCGTACTATATGTTTTTGCAGAAAGCAAAAATTCAAAAAGCAATGGGCAATAAGGCCGGTGCACGAGCAAGTGCAATGAAAACAATTGAGTTAGCCAAAGAAGCGAAAAATGCTGATTACGTAAACTTTGGTAACAAATTATTAAAGCAACTTTAAAGATGTTGAAAGCAGGATAATTTCATACACAAATTACTTAAAAGTAAAATATCGAAATGAAAATTTTAGACTAAACCATATACAGCCAGCTTCATATAACTAAAATATTTTTTTTGAATATTGAAATTATTTCCCTCGTTCAGCTTAATTATCTAAAAGTTTGCATAAATTAGATTTTACATTAATCCGGAATTAAAATATTAATATAATTCCCTACTGTCATTTACCCAAACATCTATAACAATTAAAAAAAACTAAGTCTTATGAAACAACGATTTCTTTCTGCCCCTTACGTTTTGATTTTAGCCATTGCCATTTTATTCGCGTCATGTTCTAAAACAGGTTCTACCGGGCCCGCAGGACCAGCAGGACCAGCAGGCTCTCAAGGTGCAAGTGGAGCAACCGGTGCAACGGGAGCCACAGGAAGTGCAAATGTTATTTATTCTCCATGGCTAAATGTTACTTACAGCGGGGCCGACAGTTCCGGATGGAGCGCAACAATAGCCGCGCCTAAACTTGTGGATTCAATTTTAAATAAAGGAGAAATAAAGGTTTACTTCAATGCTGGAAGTGATTCAACCGGTGACCAGGTGGTGATTGCATTGCCTATTTACGAGCCCTTCCTTATCGGCGCAATCATTAATCCATATTACACCCCTCAGAAGATTACACTGATAGCTTCTGGTAACGTGAGTTCATTTACCATAAGAACCTATCATTATTTTCAGTATAGATATGTATTGATTCCCGGTGGAGTTACCGCGTTACCTGTATCTGCTTACGGTACAAAGGCAACAAGTGTCAACTGGAACGATTATAACCAGGTAAAAAAATATTTGAATTTGAAAGATTAGCATCAATTCGTTTCAAACGAAGAAAAAAAGGGAATTCTTTACGGAATTCCCTTTTTTCTTATATGCAAGCCAGGCTTCAATCGTAAGGGCATAATTTCGCTGAATTAACAGCTATTCAGTTATATAAATTATAAGTGCGTTTTAGTATTGTTTGGGCTCATGACATTTTTAAATTTTAGGAAAAAAGCATTTTTGGAAAATATTTTCAATTAAAAAGAGTTAAAAAATTGCCTTGGACATCATCACTTTTTTTAATACAAATCCAATACAGATGCGACTTTAAAGATTCTTCAGTGCGCTTTGACATGATATAATCGCTTCTAATTTGGAAAAACTAAAATACTAAAGCGTCGTAAATTGTGTTTAATACGAAGGGAATAAGTGAAAATGAAGGAAGAAAAGAAGAAAAATTAAACCCTGAGTTATTAAATACTAACAATTTAAGAATCTCATATCAAGCAATCGTAAGGGTCGTCTTGTTTCTACAGGAGGGCCTGTTTTTTTTTGTTTTGTGAAAGTACATATTATTGATGATTTGTGAAAAATTTTTTTGGCTTTTATTTAAATTATGTGAATTTTATAAAGATTAGAAAAAGCAGGCGAATTGGCTTTCGGAGATTTCCTTCACACCACATAAGTTAATATCTATCAAGGGAAAGTACATTTATTGTTTCCCTATCTTTACAAAAAAAATCCTGAATTTTCCACCCATATACAAAAAAATCCGGTTCATCTCGCCTAAATTATATTGGAGAGAAATTTTAGCAGCCTTAATGATTTTGCTGGCTTTCATTTTTTTCCGGAGCGAAAGAAAAGAATTACAACAAATTATTCCAAACATTGAAAACGCTGATATCAAATGGTTGCTCGCCGGCGTTGGCGTTACGCTACTATATGTTTTGCTTCAAAGCGGTATGTATGTTACCAGTTTCGCTTCAATTGGCCTCTCGTTAAAATGGGTTGATTCTATCGAATTGTTTTTAAAAAGAAATATTTTAAGCATTTTTTTGCCGGCAGGCGGCGTAAGTGCACTCGCATATACACCATCACAACTTCGAAAGCGAGGATTTAATAAGCCCCAAATACACCAGGCTAGCGGATTGTATGCATTTGCCGGTTTGTTCACGGTTTTCCTGGTGGGGTTCCCAGTGATTATTCTTTTTGCCTTATCTGCAAAAGAACATGTAAAAAGTGCAACTATAAGCCTTGTTTTGGTAGTACTTGTTTTAGCGGGTATTATTTGGGTAGCCAAGTCGCTAAAGGAAAAAGGGAAACTCTACAGGTTTGTTGTGAAAAAAATACCCGCAACAGCACCGGTTATTGATGAGCTATTTGCAGCAAACGTCAATAACAAAAAATATTCCACCACCATTCTATTTTCTTCCGGGGTTGAAATAACAGGCATGTTTCACATATATATCGCGATGCTTGCATTGGGACTTTCTGCCTCGTTTACCGTTGCGGCCATTGCCTATATAGTTTCTGTGTTGCTCATGATAACTTCTCCTTTTTTGCGAGGCCTTGGCGCTGTGGAAATCTCCCTGGTTTACATATTAGAAATGTATGGCTATTCTACGGTTCAGGCTTTATCAATTACTGTTTTATACCGGCTTTTCGAATTCTGGCTTCCGATGATATTTGGCATTCTGGCATTTGCCTGGCGGGGCCGGCATTTATTTGTGCGAATAATTCCTGCCTTACTTATTTTTTCATTAGGACTTATAAATATCATTTCCGTTGTTACGCCGCCATTGCACCCGCGGCTTAAATTAATCCGGCAGTTTCTTCCACTTGAAGCTATTAATGCTTCGAATGTGCTGGTTTTATTTGTTGGGCTTGCGCTTTTAATTACCTCGGCTTTTATGTTTAAAGGCCTTAAAAACGCATGGAGGCTTGCACTTTTACTGTCTATTTTATCCCTCATAGGTAATCTTACCAAAGCCCTTGATTACGAAGAAGCGACTGTTGCGGGAATAATAATTCTTTTATTATTAATGAGTCGAAGCCAGTATCGGATAAGAAGTAGTGTAAAATGGATACGGCTCGGTTTATTGTCCGTTGCCGTTATCTTTTTATCTGTTTTAATTTTTGGATATATAAGTTTTTATTTCATTGATGTAAAACATTTTGGCATTGATTTTACCTGGAGACAATCGTTGCTCTACACCATGCAGATTTTTTTGTTAGGTGGCGATAACAATTTACATCCGCTAACACCTTTTGGGCATCAATTTATTTGGCTGATCCATATTTTGGGATTTTTAACATGGGGCTTTCTTTTGTTTACGCTGATAAAACCCTTTCTTAAAATAGAACCTGTAAATGAATCAGGAAGAGAAAGAGCAAAATTTTTATTATCGCAATATGGAAACAGTTCCATCGATTATTTTAAAATTTATAAGGACAAACTTTTTTTCTTTTCTGAACTGCATGACGCCTTCGTCTCCTACCGGATTGCCAACGGATTTGCAATTGTTTTAGAAGAACCGGTTTGCGCGGAAGAACACAAAATGGAGGTGCTCGCGGAATTTTATAAGCAATGCAGCATTATGGGTTTACGCACCGCTTTTTATCGTGTTGACCAAAACAGTATTCTATGGTTCGACCAACTTCGCAAGCAAAAAATATTTATAGGACAAGAGGCGATTTTAGATTTAAGTACTTTTAAATTGGAGGGAAAAGATAAAAAATCTTTAAGAAACTCATTAAACAGTTTGGAGAAAAAAGGCTTCACAGCCAAAGTGTTTAAAGCACCACTTACCAACGATTTGGTACATAAGTTGCAAACTATTTCAGATGAATGGTTAATCGAATTTGATAAAGAAGAACAACTTTTTTCACAAGGCATGTTTGATGCAAAAGAAATTATTTCACAGGATGTAATTTCTATTGCTGACGGAGAAGGAAACATCGTGGCATTCCTAAATATCATCCCTGATTATTCGCCAGACGAATGTACTTATGACCTTATAAGAAAAACCGCCAAAGCACCTTCAGGATGCATGGATGCATTAATTATTAAAATGGTTGAATATGCAAAAGAAAATAAATTTCATTACATAAATCTTGGACTGGTTCCTATGACAGGCATCACAGAACCTAATAGCCCTGCCGAACAATTGATCAAGTATGCCGGTGAAAGATTAAAAAGGTTTAAACATTATCACGGGCTTCGGGATTTTAAAGAGAAATATGCAACCATTTGGGAGGATAAATTCCTCGTATATGAATCCGACTATGACCTGCTGCAACTGCCTGCAGCGCTAAATAAAGTTATGCAACCTTAATAGAACACGTATGAAACGGCTATCGAAACTCTTTTTCATTTTTCCTTTATCTTTTTTGTTTATGACAGGCGCTATTGCTCAAAATTTTCCTATAAAAGTATGGGACGCGCCAACTCATGATAAGCCTTTGATCTTTTATATTTCCGGAGATGGCGGCCTGAATAATTTTAGCTCAGACTTGTGCGATGGGCTGAATAAAAAAGGTTATGACGTTTGTGCATTAAATGCAAAAAGTTATTTCTACAATAAAAAAACTCCTGAACAAACTAGTAACGATATCAACAATTACTTATCCCAAAAATTAAAAGGAAGAAGTGATCAGCAAATTGTACTGATTGGATATTCTTTTGGTGCTGATGTTTTACCTTTTGTATTAAACCGGCTTCCAAAAAATATGCTTGATCAAACCAGGGTTTCGTTTCTTATGGCTTCTTCCGGAACTACAGATTTTGAAATTCATTGGACAGATATATTCGGAGGCAATGCTAAAAGAAGCATGGATGTTGTTAGTGAAATAAACAAGCTTGGGAATGCAAAAATTGTAATTATTAGTGCCAGTGATGACGGTTATTTAGATGTGAGAAAAATTACTTTAAAAAAATACACGCACGAGGTTCTGCCTGGCGGTCATCATTTTGATGGAGATACTGATGAAATTGTAAAGGTGATGCTCAACGATATGGAATAACATTTATGCATACCTGCAAAAATCTTTTAATTATTTTTCCTTTTGATGTAAACGGTTATTACAGAGGAATTGCAGGATGGTATGAAGGTAATAAAATTTGATTATAATCATTAATTATACGCCCTTATTAAATAGTATGAAAAGTCAATAAAGCTTAGCATGGATCATCCAAAAAAAAATTAACCAATTTGAAGGGAATTTTTTTATGCTGAATAATGTCCTTATCTTTTAATCCAATTAGAACACCTAACTATTTTCGCTGAACCTGCCATCAATAATTTAATTTAATGAGTGCACCAGACGCAAATAAAAAAAAATTACCCGGACAAGAATATCCTGAAAAAAAGGAAGACGAAATCACAGCCAGGATTATCAAATTATTGAAAGACCAAATGCTGCGCTTTTATGGTAAAAACGAAAAACAAAAAAGGCAAATTCATCCCAAAATGAATGGTTGTGTAAAGGCTGAATTTATCATTGAAAAAAGTTTACCCGTCGATCTTAAAGTAGGGCTATTCAAAGAAGACAAGTCTTTTCCTGCATGGATCAGGTTTTCAAATGGTAACACAAAACCTTTGCCTGATCAAAAAAAAGATATCCGCGGCCTTGCAATTAAAATAATGAATGTACCGGGCGAAAAAATTGTTGAATCAACAATTGACGGCGGTAACCAGGACTTCATAATGATGAACACCCAAAATTTTGTTGCTAAGAAACTAAACCACTTCTACAAAATTTTAAAAGTAGTTACCACACCAATCAAATCTGGAAATTTTTTTGAGAAAATTTTTAATCTCCTTGGTAATATTCAAATTCTAATAAGAGCTGGCAAAGCGAAAATATTTTGCGATCATCCATTTAAAATATTATTCTACAGTACCGTGCCTTATAAATTTGGCGCTGATGATAAAGCAGTAAAGTATGCAGTGCTGCCCTCAAAAGACAATGAACTTGAGCATACAGATAAAAAAAATAAAGATTTTTTAAGGGCGAATATGGCAGCGACTTTATTGAAGCATCAAATCGTTTACGACTTCTTTATCCAGTTTCAAACCGATGCTGATAAAATGCCAATAGAAGATCCGACCGTTGTGTGGGATTCGCCATTTATAAAGTTGGCGAGCATTCGCATTCCCACACAGATTTTTGATACACCGCAACAAAATGAATTCGGAGATAATCTTTCATTCAATTCATGGCATACACTTCCGGAGCATAAACCGTTAGGAAATTTTAACCGCGTAAGAAAAAGAATTTATAAAGAAATGTATGAATTCAGGCATGAACATAATAAAATCATTGATAAAGAACCAGGTGCGGATGCTAATTTTTTTAACGATACAAATATAAATTAAATGAATACTAATCAGCAAATCATTGAGGGCATGTTTAAAGATTATGCGGCGGGCAACATGTCCGCAGTTATCTCTTGTTTTGATAAGGATATTGAATGGGTGAGAGCGGGTGCACCTGCGATACCATTTTCTGGAAATTTTGTTGGCCTCGAAGCAGTCATAAAAATGTTCGCGATACAAGCCTCAACCATTTCCATTAAGACTTTTGTTCCTGAAAAAATATGTACCAATGAAGACACAGTTGTAATGCTTGGGCACGACATTGTAGATGTAGAAGCTACTGGTAAAACTTATGCAACCGATTGGGTACAATCGTATACTTTTAAAAATGCAAAAATTATTCACGTACGGGTTTATTTAGATACCAAAGCCATAGCTGATGCTTTTGTTTCGTAATTTATTTCAGCATAGAAAAGGTTTTTTAAAATTTGTTTAAGTGCTAGCGTTGGAAAAATGGCCGCGGCTGAAACATTATTAATTAGGATTATCTAAAAATTATATTATTTTTAAAATGATTATCAATTCGGAAATATTTTAAGTATGGCTGCATATGAGATTGAGATTATTCTGAGCAGGCAATTAGCCGATTGCCTTACGATACCCGTATTTATTATAGATACTGTCGGCAACCTTATATTTTATAATGCCGGCGCTGAAGATGTTTTAGGAAAAAGATTTGAAGAAACCGGAGAAATGCCTGTTGAGGTATGGTCCGTAATTTTTAATCCAATCGATCAGTTTAATATAGAAATGTCGCCCGATGAACTTCCTCTCGTAAAAACGCTTAAGAATGGTTTACCATATCATAAATCATTTTGGATAAGAAGCCTGTCAGGAGAAAATGAAAAAATTGCATTAACATCTTATCCAATTATTAATAGAGAAAATAAATTTTTAGGTGCAGTTGCTATGTTCTGGAAAGTTAAAGAAGAATGAAAATTAATTTATGGGGCGTTCGGGGTTCAATACAAACTTCCGGCCCCTCCACAAAAAATTATGGCAGCAGAACATCGTCAGTCCTTGTTTCAGAAGACGATGACTTACTTATTTTGGACGCTGGTTCTGGCATCCAGGAATTCAATTCTATTCCACTTGCTACCAAAAGAATCGATATTTTATTAACCCATTTACACATGGATCATATCCAGGGATTGGGTTTTTTTAATCCATTTTTTAATGATGATCTTGAGGTGCACATTTGGGGACCTGCCTCTCATGATCAAAGCCTGCGATCAAGGCTTAGCCGCTATTTATCGCCTCCGTTATTTCCCGTTCTTTTGCGCGACCTTCCCTGCAAATTAACGCTACATGAAATAGGAAATAAGTCATTTCAAATCGGGCATTTCAAAATAAAATCCAATTACATAATTCATCCTTCGCCCACAATTGGATACCGCGTTACGGGCAACCAATCAACCTTTACTTATATGCCAGACCATGAGCCGGCTTTGGGTAAAAATGGAATGATTAAAGATCAAAAATGGATATCGGCATTTGATCTTGCTGCAGGCGCGGACCTGCTGTACCACGATGGCCAGTACAGTGCAAAGGAATATGTAAACAAAAAAGGATGGGGCCATTCCAGTATGGATGACGCGTTACTTTTTTCTTCTCTTTGCGAAGTGAAACATCTTTTGATCGCACACCACGATCCTTATCATTCTGACGATCAACTAAACGAATTGTTCCGGAACTTACAATTAAATAATAAATGCATTTTTAAGTATGAAATGGCTAAGGAAGGAATGAAAGTCGAATTGCCCTGACGAGTATAGATTATTTTTATTTTAATCAAACAATAAACTGATCTTTATACCGACCACTAAAATTTTTATTGATCCGGAATTTTTTTGAAATCAACTCCCTTTGCAAACTTCATTTTTTGTTCATTTTATTGATAGCTTTTCACAACACTTTGATGAATATCATTATCTCATTATTTTGATATTATTGGTTTAAATGAAAAGGAAAAAAAATAAGAAAAGAATAAGTGGAAGGCTGAATTATTATATCTCATTATAACATTTAAAAATCTGTTTCTGCAATATGTTCTATATTCAAGGTACCAAAATATGAAGAAAATTTTTTGCATATTCTCTGCAACACTATCATTTTTATTACTTCACGCACAATACAAGGTGCAATTTATTGTGAAGGAAAAATCCGCCATTCATCACGACAGTATTTATATAACCGGAACTTTTAATAATTGGGATTCAACAGCGAATACAAACTATTTAATGCATCCTCATGGAGTAAATGAAAAATCAATCACCCTGAATTTAAATGCCGGCCCTTTAAGATACAAATTTACACGAGGTTCATGGCTAAGTGTTGAAAAGCAAAATTATGGTGATGAAGTTCCTGACCATATAGCTACCATTACCAGGGACACTATTTTTACCAATAGCGTAGAACGATGGAGAGACCAGATGTTCATTGATAAATGGTATGCTCTTTCAGCCCAACCCACTGACACTGACAGGGTAAAAATTCTTTCTTCGCTTGCTGCCTCGTACGCTTTTTATACTGAGTATTATAATCTTGATTCGGCCCTTTATTACGCCCAAACTGCACTACAATTGCAACAGAAAATAGTAGCATCTACAGATGCTAAATTATGGTCGCAGGGTGGCTACTCAACACAGTTAACCAATTTGCAGGAAGTGGTTGCCACGCTTATGCATTCTTTAGGAAATTACCCAAAGGCATTAGAACTTCGGCTTGAGAATTTAAAACTTGCTGAA
Organism: Chitinophagales bacterium; assembly: GCA_038245055.1. Lineage (GTDB taxonomy): Bacteria > Bacteroidota > Bacteroidia > Chitinophagales > Chitinophagaceae > Ginsengibacter. Next base: position 26,101 of record JBBRSV010000053.1, read on the forward strand.
AAGGATAAGGATAAATTTAATATGATATGGGCGATCGCAAGCCTTACTAACGATTATGCCGCGATGGACGATTATCAGCACGTATTAAGCTATGGTAAAATACTGGATTCAATTCTTCATACACTTAATATCGCTGATACAAGATTTGACGAAGGGCGCTGGGCTTCAGCTAAAATAATTTCAACCGCTTATTATAAACTTGGGAGGCTGGATTCTGCTTTACCCTATGCAATAAAAATGACAAAAATTAATGGAATAAGCTTTTCTGAAGGCCGCATGGGTTACGCGCAAAATACGCTTGCAGACATTTATTCCGCAATGGGTGAAAGAGAGAGGGCATTTGCTTATTACAGGTCAGCTTTATCTAAAGGATTAGATTTTTTAGGTGCAAGTTCCAATGAAGGTATTGCCAGGTTATTCCAAAAAGAGGGGAACATTGATTCAGCGCTAATTTATGCCAGGCGGGCACTTGTTTTTTATCAAACGCAAAAACAAACCGTACAATCCTGGGGCGAAAATAATAATACTTACGTTGCAGAGATAAGTCCGCTTATAGCCGAATTATATAAAGATATAGGGCAGATGGACAGTGCTTACAAATACCTCAAACTTTCAGTTACGTTGAAAGACAGTTTGTATAATACCGATAAAATGAGGCAGTTTCAAACGCTTTCGTTTAACGAAGCCGGACGGCGACAACAGTTGGAGCAGCAAAGTATTGAGGCGAAAAAACAATATGATAATAAAGTAAGAACATATGGCTTCATCACGATAATTGTGGGTGCCCTTATTTTTTCATTTATTCTTTACAGAAATAATAAAAATAAACAAAGGGTTAACGTACAACTACAAACGCAGAAAAAAGAACTGGAAACAACTTTAGGAGAATTAAAAACTACCCAATCTCAATTGATACAATCAGAAAAAATGGCTTCGCTTGGAGAACTGACAGCAGGTATCGCTCACGAAATTCAGAACCCGTTGAATTTCGTTAACAATTTTTCTGAAGTAAACACGGAACTGATTGAAGAAATGAAAAGTGAATTAGCTGCAGGGCATTATGAAGACGCTGTTGAAATAGGGAATAGCATTTCAGAAAATGAAAAGAAAATTAATCATCACGGAAAGAGGGCCGATGCCATAGTGAAAGGAATGTTGCAGCATAGCCGTAGCAGTGGCGGAATGAAGGAATCAACCGACATCAATAACCTGGCAGATGAATACCTGAGATTGGCCTACCACGGGTTAAGGGCGAAAGACAAGTCTTTTAATGCAAATATGAAAACAGATTTTGATAAAAACGTTGGAAAAGTGGACGTGATACCACAGGATATAGGAAGGGCTATTTTAAATTTAATTACTAATGCATTTTATGCAGTAACTGCAAAGAAAAAGCAATTAGCAAATGGATATGAGCCTACTGTATCAGTAAGCACAAGGAAACTGGATAATATGATAGAACTAACGGTAATGGATAATGGAAATGGTATTCCGCAGAAAGTGGTTGACAAAATTTTCCAGCCGTTCTTTACAACAAAACCAACGGGTGAGGGAACCGGCCTAGGCTTGTCCTTAAGTTATGATATTATTAAAGCCCATGGCGGCCAGATAAAGGCAGAAACAAAAGAAAACGAAGGCTCAAAATTCATCATAAATTTGCCAGCATAAAAATAAAAACTTTATAAAATGAAAGTACTTGTAGTAGACGATGAAAGAGACATTCAAACCCTCTTTGAGCAAAGGTTTCGAAAAGAAATTAAGGAGAAACTTATGGAATTTGTATTTTCATTTTCAGGCGAAGAAGCAATTGATTATCTCAACCGGCATGAGCATGAGGCGGTTTTAATATTATCAGATATTAATATGCCCGGCATGAGCGGCCTCGAATTACTTGGCCATATTAAGCAAAAATATTTAAAACCGCCGCCGTTAGTAATGATGCTAACTGCCTATGGCGATGCAGAAAATTATAACGCTGCCATGAAAATGGGCGCTGACGATTTTCTCACCAAACCGTTGGAGTTCTCAATTTTAAAAGAAAAATTAAAAGCGATATTGTGAAGGCAAAAATTTTGGTAGCAGATGACGAGGCGGATCTCGAAGTACTTATAAAACAAAAATTCCGGCAAAAGATCAGGGAACAGCAGTATGAATTCATTTTCGCCATAAATGGAAATGATGCATTGGAAAAAATTGAACAAAATCCTGACGTGGATATGGTGTTGAGCGACATTAACATGCCTGAAATGGACGGGCTCACTTTGCTTAGTCGTTTAAGTGAATCTAACCCTCTAATAAAATCTGTAATCGTTTCTGCTTATGGCGATATGGAAAATATCAGGTCAGCAATGAACCGCGGCGCATTTGATTTTATAACCAAGCCCATAAATTTTGAAGACCTTTCTTTAACAATGGATAAAACGATCAAGCATGTTTTGCAAAATCGTGAAACACTCAAGGCCATTAAAGAAAATAACATACTCAAAATGTATGTTGATGAAACAGTCTTAAATTTCATGGGGAGCCGGGAATTTGAATCTTCAATAATGCAAAGCGAAACAATAGAAGCTTCGGTGGCTTTTATTGATATTTGCAGTTTTACTTCCATTAGCGAAAAGGAGCCGCCCGACTCCGTAGTAAAATTATTGAACAGTTACTTTGACGTGATGGTAAAGCAAATAATTGCACAAGGCGGTTATATAGATAAATTTATTGGAGATGCTATCATGGCAGTTTTTCGCGGTGAGTATCATTTAGACCGGGCTATTGATGCATGTCTCGCTGTACGTGCACAAATAGAAAAATTACCAGCGCTCACGGAGAATTTTACCTTTTCCCCAAAAGTATCTATAGGAATTAACAGTGGTGAAATGATTTCAGGAAATATTGGCTCCGCCACACTACGGCGTTTAGACTATACCGTTATAGGTGATAATGTGAACGTTGCGCAGCGTTTACAATCGGCGTCAAAAGAAAGCCAGATCATAATAAATGAAAACGCTTATCAAAAAATAAAAGG
>JBBRSV010000054.1:0-28662 GCA_038245055.1 Chitinophagales bacterium
CCTGGCTTAAAGATGTATTGATACGCATGCCTGATTATGATGTGAAAAGCCTGGCAGATTTACTTCCTCAAAACTGGAAAAAAACGGAAGACTGCTTAGAAGGATAGATGGGTTGGACGTTGGCTTACGTAGCAAACCAACCTGTGCCAAAAATGCTTTCTCTTAAAATCTTCGAGAATTTTTACATTAACTGAAACAAAGTGAGAAGAATAATAAGTATCGCTGAGATCAAAATAATTGTTGCGATCACTTTGTTATTACCGCTATCCTTTTTCCTCCAAATAGAAGACAGCACAATAACCATTATTGAACAGATAAGCGTGGAATATGTGATTGCGGCGATGTCTCTTAAAAAAGGAGGAAAATACTGCAAAAATAATTGAACAGCATCCTGCTGCGACTGTGAACTGTAGGTTGACACCACAGCCCAAACAATTTGTGTATAAATTACAAAAGCAAAGGGAATTGAAGTAAGAATAATTAAGATCTTTTTATACCTAAATTGTTTGATTTTCATTGTATCATTTTTTACAAGCGAATGTTTTCATGTGTAGTTTCATGAGTTCGTAAGATCTCCGAATATCTGGGTTTTCATTGATATTATTTAGCTTTAGGCAATCGTAAGCCAAAAGCAGCTTTGATATTAAACCGTGAGTATATACTACTAATAAAATCGATACCAGTGTCGATAAAGTATAGACTCTTTAAAGTAAAGCGCTTGCCAACTCCCAATATAGATATAGTAGAAGTTCCTTCTATCGGATTTTGATAATCATCAATTCCATAAAGAATATTTGAATAAATCCCTGTTGAACCAAATGTATAACTGTAACCGATCTTAAAAGAGTTGATTGACTTATGATATCTTGTTTCTGTGTCTGATCCTAACCTATTTTTAATACTAAAGGAACAAAAACCAGCCTCTGCTACTGCGGCACTTCTATCTGTAAAATTGTATTGCATTCTTGCATCTAAGCCCTGCCCTGTTTTAAGCTGAACATTAGTATAAACCTTCGTACTTATGGACAGAAGTGGCCCGGCGGAAACACTTACTTCACCTTTCTGCGCCTGAACGACTTGAAAAAAAGTGATAAGAATTATTAAAAAAATTAGCCTGTTGCTCACAAGGTATTTTTGCGTTTTGCTATTTGTGTAAACGTAATTCTACCAATTAAAAAATTCGGGTAGTAATATCGGTAAAAGCATATAACTGGTTTTGCCTGTCCAGCGCGGTAACATTCGGAACCAGGTTCAAACGTGTAAACACATGCAAATCTGAATTAATAAAATCAAGGTCAATATGATTACCATTGTTGGTTTTAATACCCTTATAAATTAATACCGCACTAACGGGGTCTGCAGTCGGGTCTCTTTTTGATTTATATATTTTTAAGTACACATTTGCAGGCAACGTAAAGCCCTTCTGTAACTCTTTGCGCACCACATTTAATACATCTTCTAATTGCTGAATAGTTTCCTGCGGTCGATAATGGTAATAATATTTTTCTTCCCCGGGCGCATCATTAGCCGTTACATAACCAAGCACCGGGCCTATAATTCCGATGAGAGAAAGAAACTTATCTGAAGGGGTTACAACCGGATCCACAAGAAATATATGTACAGTGGTAGTGGCGTTGTTGAAGAAACCGCCGTGTATCATATCCAATAGCAGGGTACAGCTTGTTGATGAAGCAGCAAAATCTATATTTTTATAGCCTGCATTAACCAGCTTATTATATTCATTCTTAATAGACGTTTGCCAGTCGTGCCAGGTTGATTTTTTAAAATCGGCATACGTAGTGCCATGCCCTGCCAGTAATACCTGGGAGATATAATAATCAGTTCTTGCTGCTGACCATGTCTTAAATTCAGCCCATTCAAAAGTCGAGGCCGAGTAGCCATGGCATGCAATAATTACCGGCTTTTGCGCTTCCGCGGGCGTAGGATTTGGATTGGATGCGGATACAAGGAAATCCTGTGGATTATAAATGGATGAATCCAGGATGGCACCGCCGCCTAAGTAATCAGCAGTGATATTAGGTGTCTTTTTGCAACCGGCAAATAAGAATAAAAGTATGAATGCAATCAATATATTTTTCATTGAATTAGTTTTTGAGTTTGTTTTATAATGAATTAATCACATAGTTGTTTTACAGTTTTAATTTCTTTCTGCCAGCCAGTTTATGATCAAACAGATTCCATGATAAGGTAAGCTGGTAAAAAAGAGGATATAACGTTCCCGGACCGCTTAAGCCATCGCCGGTAATAAAATTATAGCCAAGTGATGTTGATACTTTGAGCGGCAGGTTGGTTTGAAAGCATATACCGATATCCGTTGATAGTAAAAGGGATTTGCGCGGCAGCACATCAAACATTTTATCGCCATAACTGGCAGAAAAATAGCCGGTGTTCAACCTTACTAAAGGACGTATAATATGCTTTCGCCGAAAATACCAGGCAGCAGAAACGAGGTAATTATCCTGTTTAATGGCATTTGAATGTAATGCGGTACCTAAGCGGCTGGTGACGTAACTAAAGCCAAAATAAAGCTTGTTATTCTTTAATCGTTTACAAGAATAACTAACAGCTATGCCATTCTCATTATACAGATTCACCGTTTGTTGCAGCCTGATGCCAACGTCCAAAATTGGACTTTGGGCATTTGTAAAGTGGACAGAAAAGGTGAGAAAGAAAAGGATAAAAAATGCTATAGATTTTGACATGGTAGTAGGTTTATGTTTTTAGTTCTGCCAGAAATAACGACTTTGTAATTTTTATTTAGTGCTGGTTAGTTTTCATAATTTTTACATTAACTGAAACAAAGTGAGAAGAATAATAAGTATCGCTGAGATCAAAATAATTGTTGCGATCACTTTGTTATTACCACTATCCTTTATCCTCCAAATAGAAGATAGCACAACAACTATTATTGAACAGATAAGAGTGGCATATGTGATTGCGGCGCTGTCTCTTAAAAAAGGAGGAAAATACTGCAAAAATAATTGAACAGCATCCTGCTGCGACTGGGAACTGTAAGTTGACACCACAGCCCAAACAATTTGTGTATAAATTACAAAAGCAAAGGGAATTGAAGTAAGAATAATTACGATCTTTTTGTACCTAAATTGTTTGACTTTCATTATATCATTTTTTACAAGTAAGATCTTATCTTGTAAGGTTTCATGAGTTCTTAAGACTTCAAACTGTCCCGATTGCCATCGGCATCTTTGCCTGAAAGACTAAAAAAAGTTACAAAATTATTAAATGGCTACCGTTGCCAACTAAACGCTTACTAATGATAAGAACATTTACTTACGGATGCAAAGCAGCAGCAGCATAAATTAAAAAAATTAGGAGTAAGGTAAAAACGCCTATACCAACAATCCACCACACGCTTAAATGTTTCTTACCTTCTTTAGCGTAATAATCAATCACCTTTAGATCTGGATTTTTTTTAAGATCCAGCTTCATTCTCATTTTTAAAAAAGAAAATGAAAGCCTGTTCCATAGGTTCATTTCTTTTCCTGTAATCAAACTAAAATCTTTTGCAGAAAGCTTTACAAATTCACTTGCTTTTAAATAGTTTGAGAATTTTACTATGCCAAGGTTTTCAATAGTACTCGGTTTACTTATTGCAAAGGCAAATGAAGTGTTTGTATTTAAAATACAACAGATGCAAAAAAGGCTAAGGTAAAATTTCATTTTATTTATTTTATTGTGAAAAAGTATTAATTCAATATTTCATGGGGTTAAGACACTGAAATTTGCTTACCGACCTTGGTTGGCAAAACTTATTAGGAAAAATACAAACAGAATTAGGATCAAACCAGCAATACTCAAAAGAATAATCCACCCTGCGCCTAAAGCCGTTTACCTTCATTAGCGTACCAAGCATTAACGGTTAGGTCTGGATTTTTTTTAAGATCATGCTTCATTCTCATTTTTATAAAAGAAAATGAAAGCCTGTTCCATAGGTTAGTTTTTTTTCCGGTTATTAAACTAAAATCTTTGATACTAAGCTTTATAAATTCGCTTGCTTTTAAATTGTTTGAGAAATTTATTATGCCAGGTTTTTCAATAAAACGGGGCTTACTTATTGCAAAGGCAAACGAGGTACTTGTGTTTAGAAGACAACAGATGCAAAAAAGTCTAAGGTAAAATCTCATTTTAATTAAATTTTTATTGTGAAAGAACTTTTCATTAAAATTATTAACCGCTTTTATTTTAGAAATTATAGGCTATTCGTGCGCCCAACAAGTTTAAGTTTGTAGCATGTCCTGAGAAGCCAGCGTACTTCAACAAAACATCAAATCTTTTTGATAGTATAAATCCAACACCGGGCGAATAAGCAAAAAAACTGGTACCGGATTTAACCACATCGGAATTGTTACCAGTGCTTATAGCTGCACCCAATTGTACGTCACCATACACTATTGGCGAAAAATAATATTTTACACCGGCCAATAAAGGAAAGAGTTCAAACCAACCGGGTGTAATTGTGTAGCCTATCGTAGTAACATCTTTTTCCGAGAAATCATGATATCCTAAATTCAACGTAATTCCTAAGTTGTCGGCTATTTTATCTTCTAACTGAATGGAACCAATACCGCTAAACTTATAGCTTGTGCCGTGAATTTTCCCGATAACAATGGATGGCTCAAGGCCTATACTAAATATTAAATTATTTCGGGATACCGTTTCACTTTGCGCATGCAATGAAGTAGTATAGATAAGGATAGTGACGATGATGGTAAATATTCTTTTCATAAGGAAAAGGTTAATTAATATTTATGATGAATTTATATATGCTTTCCATCATCTTTCTTGGTAAAATTTATTGATCAGAAAAAACGAGAGAATGACTAATAAAATAATTGCTGCAATAGAAACGGGATTCGCAAAATTAATGGTCCAGCCAAATGACTTCAAACGTTTGGGAGGAAATATGCGCTTGTCTTTTGGATTAAAATAGAAGACACCAAATTTCCAGTTTGAAGGATCGTTCTGCCATTTATAGAATGTGTCTTTATTTGTTTTTTTGTTTGGGTCCATTGCGTTTTTTTGTGAATGAATAAAATATAGTTAGCATTACAATCAAAGTAAAGGCATCGCTTTCACCGATCAGAAAAAGCGTCTATTGACTGTTATTCAGCCCGGTGACTTTTCATCTTTAATCAACGTTTTTAGCTGTTGTGCCAACTTCGGTGTAACTGCAACTCCATGTACCTCCTGTGCATGCACGGCAGCTCGGTGCAATACTTCTTCTTCTGTATTGGCTTGCACTATAGCTTTACAATCAAAGCCTGCGTCGGAGCAGTGTAATGTTTTCATGATATGTGTTGTTTTTAATTTTATGAAATGTGTTTACAATTTTTTTCTTTCAACGGACAAAAGAATCATACAGATCCATAGACTATTTTATTAAGCGACTTAATTTAAAATAGGATATTGCTTTCCAATCTCCATCTTAAAATCTATTTTAGATTATTTCATACATATTCCGCCCAGGCCTTCATATATAAAGCATTGACAGAATTGCTTAATCTTGTATCGCATAGTTGCATCCTAAACTTATACGTGATACAAGTTCCGACTCAGTGTTTAGCAAGCTCGAAGTTGAAGCAGAACCTTCTGGCGGTAACAAAGCATGGAATCAATATATTATGACCAGGCTACAAAATAATGCAGATAAAATAATAAAGTCAGGAGAATACGGCGTTTGCATAGTAAAATTTATAGTAGGTAAAGATGGAAAGATTAGAGAAGCAGAAGCAACTACAATGAAAGGAACTGCACTTGCAGAGGTTGCAGTTAGTATTATATCAAATGGTCCTAAATGGCATCCCGCCCTCCAATACGGGAGAGCAGTCAATGCTTACAGGTTACAACCGATAACACTTAATCAACCGCAGTAAGAAGCAACTTATATTTCGCTTGCTAATGCGATATAATTTCAATAATATATGGAATATGCCTTGCCACTTGACATGCTTTATAAATGGGAAACAACAACTCCCGATAAGGTTTATTTGCGACAACCAATAGATGACGTTTGGCAAACGTGGACCTGGAAACAAGTAGGTGACGAAACAAGGAGGATGGCAGCGGTTTTGAGGGCAATGCAATTACCTGCTGAAAGTAAAGTTGCTTTAGTCTCAAAAAATTGTGCTCACTGGATAATTTGTGATCTCGCTATCATGATGGCTGGTCATGTATCCGTGCCGCTTTACCCAAACCTTACTTCTCATACTATGATGCAAACACTACAACATAGTGAAGCAAAGGTTTTATTTGTTGGAAAACTAGATGAATGGGCCTCTATGAAGCCAGGCGTTCCGCATGGAATGAAATGTATTTCCTTTCCCTTTACCGAACTTGATGAATACGACAAATGGGAAGACTTAATTAAACAACATTCACCCCTGAAAGAAAATATAAACAGGGAGGCTGAAGAAGTAAGCACAATCGTTTATACGTCGGGCACAACAGGAATACCGAAGGGTGTAATGCATCAATTCAAAAATTTCGCTTTCGTGGCAGGGAATGCTATACCGTACCTTGGATTTAAAAGCACGAATAGATTCTTTTCTTATTTACCCTTATCTCACGTAGCCGAAAGAGTATTGGTCGAAACTATAAGTTTATATGTGGGAGGCGAAGTGTCGTTTGCAGAATCATTGCAAAAGTTTGCAAAAAACCTTGCTGATTCAGAACCAACAGTATTTCTTGGGGTACACAGAATATGGAGCAAGTTTCAACAAGGAATACTGGCGAAAATGCCGCAGAAGAAATTAGACACACTTTTAAAAATCCCAATTATGTCCACCTTAGCGAAAAGGAAAATCCGAAAAGGGTTAGGACTTTCGAAAGCAACAAACGTACTCACGGGAGCAGCACCAACACCGCCGGCATTGATTAAGTGGTTTGAAAGTATAGGCGTTAAAATACAGGAGGCATACGCCATGACGGAGAATTGCTGCTATTCGCATGTGTCGAAACGTGATAAGATTAAGATTGGCTTTGTTGGTCAACCCTTACCAAACTGTGAGGTTAAACTTGGCTATGAAAACGAGATATTGATTAAGCATGGGGCTTTGATGTTGGGCTACTACAAAGAACCACAATTGACTAAAGAAAACTTTACCGTAGATGGTTTTCTAAAAACCGGAGATGAGAGGTACATTGATGAAACGGGTTTTTTAAAAATAACAGGAAGGGTAAAAGATCTGTTTAAAACGATGAAAGGAAAATATGTTGCGCCATCGCCAATTGAAATGAGGATGGCAGAGTGTAGTGATATTGAACAGGTGATTATAGTTGGTTCGGGATTGCCGCAGCCAATAGCTTTAGCTACATTATCAGAAAATGGAAGGTGTAAAACACAAGAGGAGTTAATGGCGGGGTTCAAAGCGTTATTGTCACAAGTTAACACATCGCTTGACGCCCATGAACGATTAGATAAGCTTGTTTTGATAAATGACGAGTGGACGGTGGACAATGGATTGCTTACACCAACCTTGAAGATTAAGAGAAGAGAAATAGAAAAGCTGTATTCAGAAAATTACGATGAGTGGTATCAGGAAAAAGCAGTTGTAGCATGGCAAAATACTTTTGGCTAACTCCATTGACTGTTTTTCGGGAAAGCCACTGAGAAAAACATCCCGGGCGAAAAAAAACTGGCTCATCGAACCATTAATCTCTTCGTATAAAAGGTTGTGGAATATTAAGCAGCAGTTCTTTGTAATATTATGACGCAAGGCTCCATTGAGGTAACTTTTACGTGGTGGCTGATGAATAACGGAATACTCAAAAAATCGCCGGGAATCAGTGGGTGCGTTTTTTCGCCGATAACAATCTCGCATGTGCCCTTAACAATAAGAAATTTTTCTATTTGATTGATATGTATTTCAGGGGGCGTAAAATGCTTAGCCCATACTATTGCAGTTGTCATTTCAGGTGTATAGCCGATTAACCGCGCATAAATGTTTTCAAAATCTTTAGGGGCCACTGCATCTTTGGAATTTAACCAGAAATTATAATCTGCAATTGCAGAGCCATTATGTAAAACAGGTGGTTCAGTAACCGGCTCGCCATTTTTTAAGCGTTCGGCATAATCAATCGAAGCCATCAATAATGGCCTTATGGTAACGGGTGGTTTAATTGCATGCGCTTGAGCATATGCTTCGGTTGCCTCACAAATTCTATCAATTTCCGTTCGTATTTCTTCATGCAGCATCGCCATTTCCTGCACCTCGGCTGACTCCTCCGTACTCGTCATTCCCAGAGCATACAATTCTAAAATCCCCGATTCAATATAATTTTTTAAGCCTTTCATTTCGTTGTCAACTTTTTAAACCACCAACGGCAATTGCGATTTTCTTCATGAAATTTGTCAAAATGACCATTATTGATGTAGGTCTTCAAATGTGACCCCATAGGAAGCGGTTCCTAACGCTTTTTTCCAAGGGTATTTTAATTCATAATAACCGCATCGACCAACCATATACGAATACTTTGTGCTAACGGTTGTTAAATTCTTTTAAAGATATGTTTAAAAAAACTTAAACAGGTTTGCGAAATTCTAACGATGTAAATTTACTCTTTATTGCAAAGTTTATAATTCGTTTTAAGAAATGGTACATCACATAAAATAAAATCGATTTTTTATCGCTTTGATGTTCCGTTCGCCATATTCAAGGTACATCAGGATTTAATATTTTATTTCATGTTGCCTTTTCAACATGCCCTCCACCCTCTTCAACCGGTAATGTAAAGTAAAAAAGCGAACCTTTTCCCGGCTCACTTATTACGCCGATCTTTCCATTGTGCCGGTGAATTATTTCCTGGCAAATAAACAAGCCGATGCCAAACCCGGGAAATGTTTTTTCGTTCTTGCCTTCCACACGGTAAAAACGGTCGAATATTTTTTCCTGGTCGTTTTTATTAATACCTATTCCCATATCCTCCACAGAAACAATAATCTTATGATTATCTTTTATACTCGTCACTTTTATGTCTGTAGCCCCAGGAGAATATTTGATGGCGTTGGTAAGAAAATTGATCAATACCTGCCCTATTCTTTCCTGGTCCCCGTGAACAGTAATTTCTGCCTCCCCGGAAAATACAATCTTGTAGGTTAAATTGATGTTACTTAACTCTTCAATAACTTCTGCAATTGTTTTATTCAGGTCGAAATTTTCCTTATGCAGATAAAGATTGCCGGACTTAATCTTTGACAGGTCAAGCATATCAGAAATGAGTGTTGTTAATTTTACAATTTGGCGGTCTACATTTAATAGGGATTTTGCCAGGAAGGGATCGTTGTTGCCTTCATATTTACTCAACAGCAATTGAATATATGCCTTGATAGAAGTAATGGGTGTTTTTAATTCATGGCTCGCAATGCTTATGAAGAAATCCTTTTCTTCCTCTTGTTTTTTAAGTTCCTCGATATCGGTACTGCTCCCAACCCACATTTGGGTATTTCCTTCAGCATCCAGTTGAGGTAACGCGCGGCTTAACTGCCAGCGGTATTCACCGTCAGACCGGCGGAAACGGTGTTCCATAACAAATGGCTTTCCACTTTTAATTGCATTCTGCCATTGAACCAATGTCGACTCCAATTCATCAGGGTGAACTATGTGACCCCAAAAGCCATCTTGCAAGGCAAACTGCGGAAGACCAGAGTAGGTATAAACGGCGTCGTTAAAATACGTTATCGCGCCCTGGCGATTACTCGTCCAGGTAAACTGTGGAATCGACTCAGACAACAACCGAAATTTTCCTTCACTTTCCTCCAGTTCTCTCTGGTATTTTTTTTCCTCCGTAATATCCTGCACTGTTCCTATTAGATTCACCGGTTCGTTATCAATATTATAAAATATTTTACCCCGTGTTTTAATCCAGCTAACATTTTGATCAGGTTTTATGATACGTGCTTCATATTGATAATTACCGCTTATCAAAGCTTTATCGAAAGCTTTTCTGACGACTTCATCGTCCTCTGGATGTACCTGCCGGCGTACAGATTGATGGTCATCATTTTCCAAAAATTTGTGCCCGAATATTTCAGCAAGCCTTGGGGAATAAACAATTTTGTCTGTCTTTAAATCAAGATCCCAGGTTGCCAATTCCGTCGCCTCAATAGCCAGCCGCAGCCTCTCTTCTGTTTGGCGATAACGTTGTTCACTTTCTTCTACTTTTTTATTGGCCATAACCAGGTCAGTCACGTCGGCTGCAGTATTCATTACACCGTACACTAACCCGTCGCCATCAAAAAGCGGTGTAAAATTGTAATTGAAGTAATAGGTTCTTTTCACGTTTTCGCTTACTATATCTACCTGCTGGTTTTTAGTGTGAAAAGGTATTCCAGAGTTATAAACTGCATCTAACTGATCAAATATCTCCTGGTTTTCCAATTCCGGCAATATGTCTCTGTAAAGTTTGCCGATTACATCCGAGCCTTTATCCCAAACGTCAATTATAGATTGGTTGGCAAGCGCAATTTTCATTTCACGCCCGGTATAGACCCCAATTGGAAAAGGGGCACTTTCCACAATGGCCCGCACCCTTTGCACACTGTTCTCTACATCAATTCGGGCCTGAACCTGTTCTGTAACCTCAACTCCAACAGCTATTATTCCCTCAACTGCACCTTCCTCATCATACAAAGGATCGTAGCTGAAATTAATATATACTTTTTCGATCTTTCCATTTCTTTTAATCTCTAATGGCAATTCGGTTGCTACAAAGCTTTTTCCGGTTGTATATACATCATCAAGAAATTGCTTGATTCCCTGGCTTTTTAATTCTGGCATGGCCTCAATTATGGAAGTTTTCATCACTTCTTCTTCCTTTCTTCCCCACAGTTCCAGTGCTTTTGAGTTTGCTATTTCAACAACGTGTTCAGGGCCGCGAAAGATGGCTATAGATACGGCCGCCTGAAGGATGATTAGCCTAAGACTTCTTTCGCTTTCAATAATCTTTTTATTAGCTATTACTGTTGCTGTAACATCCTGTAAAGTTCCATTAAGGCGGTAAGCGGTTTTATCTTGAAGGAAGGAAGCGCGTCCTTTTGCCCTTACAATTAGCTTTTTGTTGGAAACGGGATTTATAAGGGTGTATTCTATATCATACGTTCCCCCGGAACTATAATTCAAGGAGTTTTGTATGGCATCGAACACCCTTTTACGGTCGCTTTCAATAATGTTATTAATAGCATCTCGTAATTCCATCTCGTCGCCCGGCTTCAAACCAAACCAATCTTTCATCCTGTTGTTGGCGGTAAATTTATTGGTTATTGGGTTAAAGTCATAAGTGCCTAATTCAGCAGCATCTATGGCAAAGGCTAATTGATCATTGCTGTCTTTTAAGCGTTTGGTATTTATTACCTTTTCGGTTGTCTCACCGCAAGTAACAAATACACCCGAAGGTTTTCCCGTTTCATCAATAACAGGACTGTGACTAAAAGTCCAATAAACATCTTCCATTTTTCCATTACGATAAATGGGCAATAGCTGGTCTTCACACCAACTTGCCTCACCGCCAATAAGGACTTTATCTACAATTGGTTTGATAAAATCCCATATCTCGGGCCACGCCTCTTTTCCATTCATGCCTAGTATTTCCGGGTGTTTACCATTGTTTCCAAGGCTTGGACGATAGGCATCATTATAAAAGCAAATTTGATCCTTACCCCAAAAAAGAAACATGGGGAATTTGGAATTCAGGATGATACTTAAGGTAGTACGAAGACTTTGTGGCCAGGTGGCCGGGTTGTCTAAAATGGTATCGGCCCAATTCTTATTTCTCATCAGGCCGCCCATCTCTCCGCCGCCAGAAAAAAATTGAAAATTGTTTTCAGCAGCTTTTTTTACAAAAATGTCTTTCATTAATTAAGTGCGGTTCTTTCGCTAATAAGTTATAAAAATATTCAATTTATATTGATAATATTTTAAGAAAATCTATTTTTTTTAATGCCCCAGTTTAATACATTTTTAATGCCACGCATCACCACAAAATATTAATGGGACCAAAGAAACACTTAGAGAAAAAACTTTTCTGGCATAGTATTGTCTGCGATCTATTTACAAAATACTTAATCATGAAAAAAACGATTTTATTTATATTGCCAATAATGTTTGTTTCTATTTTAAGTTTCGGGCAGGCAGATAGTGCCAGGACTTTAAATAATAAACCAGGAACCCCGGCTTCTTTAAGAAAGCCTGCAATGCTTCCTTCCAACAGGGTGCCAACGTTAAAATCAAGCGGAAGTGTTAACCAAACAATCAATCACCAGGGAACGGAAAGCAATAGGGTAACTCATAAAAAGGAAACATACGTTATTCCTTACTCGTCAAGCCCGTATAAAACAAATAAATCCACCAACCAGTTCAACACCAATAATAAGCCAGTGGAGAATCCTGACGGCAGCGTTAGTAACAAACCACCAAACGTATCTAATCCTATTCACAAATAATAAGATTTAAAATAAAAAAACACCTACTAAAAAAGGCAGCAAAAATGCTGCCTTTAATTACTTACTTAACCCCATTAAACCTAAAAAGGTAAATCGTCTGCCGCTTCTTCCATTTGTAAGGGAGCTGTGCTCCGGCTTTGATTAGACGGTACGTATGACTGTGATGATGAAGAAGAAGAATTTGAATTTTCGCTTCCACCTTCCGTACGACCACCTAACAATTGAATATCCCGAACTCTCATCCTTAAAGTGGCTGAAGGCTGGTTTTCTTTATTCATATATGCGTCTGCTTCCGGTGAACCTTCTGCAAAAACCAACTGCCCTTTTTTAAGATAGGGTGCTATTGCAGTTCTATCAGTCCAGAAGGCGCATTCCACCCAGGTAGTACGTTCCCGTGGAGTGCCGCTTGCATCTTTAAATTTTTCAGTGTGCGCAACGCTGAAGTTGATTACATTTTTTCCGTTGATTTCTTTAACAATGCAATCCTTTCCAAGATTGCCGATAACTTGTAACTTAATCATGACTTTGTTTTTTAAATATTAATCGATGTATCTGAACGGCTTCATGATAATAGTAAGCATGAAGCGAAATCTAATGGTTGATTACAAACCTAATTCATTTTCTTTTTTAGCGAGCTAACCTGGTCCTGTAAGTTACTCACCAAATTTACCAGCGAATCAACATCCCAACGCTGCTGCTGTGTTACTTTGTTAATAGCCGCTTGCGCCTGCCACATTTCCAGCACATCTGCTGTATGCACCTGGTATGGCTGATAAGCGGGATTATCACTCACCATGGTAAGCTTATTCTTATTTTTATTACTCTTAATAACGCGCTTGTATACAATGCCCTCACTTTTGCTAACCACAATGTAAGCTGAATTACTTTTTACGTTGTCAATGTTTTCAACCTTTTCGCCTACAATTACACTTCCGCTTGGAGTTGGCATCATACTATCTCCAATAATTTCAAAGGCCCGGTAGGTTCCACCGGAGAGCATCGGCAGGGTGAAGGTGTTCAGTTCATCAATAAATTCCGTATCAGCATAACCGGCAAGATAACCCGCGGCGGCCTTTACAGGAACAAAATGGATGATGTTCCGGTCAGCGCTCATCATTTTGAGCTGTCGCCTTTTAGCAAGATAACTGGCGCCCCTCGATTCGCTCATATCATGCAACAACAATTCATCAAGTGTCACTTTAAAAATCTCACTTACTATTTCCAAAACATCCGTACGCGGCTCAGCCCTTTCTTCTTCATAAGCCCCGATCAGCGATCTCTTAATCCCTAATTTGGTTGCAAATTCTTCTTGCGTCCAACCACGAAGTTTTCTTAAGTATTTTAGATTTGATCCTGCTAATGCCATATCAACTAATTTATTTAGACAAAAATACTAATTTTTTTAGTTTTTCCAAATTTATTTTAAAAAAATATTTTACCAGTAAATTTTATACATTTAATATACATGCCAAATCTGGCCTGAAAATTTAAATACTTTTTAAATGAAACTATTACTTGCCTGTATTTTTTTTGCCAGCTTTTTTTATGCTGAAGGTGCTCATGTCAATTCTTTTGGAAGTAATTTTAACCTAAAGAAATATTCTTTTTCAAAAAATTTTACCTTTCAAATAAACCATCCGGACACGGCAATCATAATGGATAAAGTAACATTAGACGACAGCGCGATTTTAATCTCTGACAAATTCTCTTTTGCGGAAGGCCCGGCGGCTGATAGTAAGGGTAATATTTTTTTTACTGATCAGCCAAATGACCAAATATGGAAATATGATGTTGAAGGAAAATTGACCTTGTTTATGGAAAAAACCGGCCGATCCAATGGAATGTATTTTGATAAAAAAGGAAACATTATTTCCTGCGCTGATGAACATAATCAACTCTGGTCAATCAGCCCGAAAAAAGAAGTAAGCGTACTTGTTTCTAATTATGAGGGACAAATATTGAACGGACCAAATGATGTGTGGGTGAACCCGGTTTCAGGAGGCATGTATTTTACCGATCCTTATTACAAACGGGACTACTGGGAAAAAGATCATACTCACATGAAGGAAGAGCGGGTTTATTTTTTACCAAAAAACTCGAAAGAGCCTACAATAGCAGACGGAGCATTAACAAAGCCAAACGGAATTATTGGAACGCCCGACGGCAAATTTTTATACGTTGCTGATATTAGTGGCAATAAAACCTTCATTTATAAGATAAACAAAGACGGCACATTGAGTGATAAGAAACTCTTTGTAGAACAGGGTTCAGATGGAATGACAATTGACAATGCGGGGAACGTTTATTTAACGGGCAAAGGAGTAACTATTTATAATCACGAGGGGCAAATGATTCAGAAAATACTTATTAATGAAGACTGGACGGGTAATGTGTGTTTCGGAGGTAGCAACAAAGACGTGCTTTTCATTACCGCTTCAAAGTCCGTTTATATTGTCCACATGAAAGTGAAAGGTGTTCAATAATTAGTAAAGCAACTTCTTAATTTCTCCTGTGATCTTTGTTTAGAACGGCAACAGTGTAGAAGAAGAGGAACATTGAACCTAAACAAACAAGGGGCAAAAGAAAGGAGCCGAACATCGCGGCGCTTACCAGGAAAACCAGGGATAATAGCCCTAACACAACAACGGTGGCCAGCAATATAAAAATCAGGATTTCTTTGAATTTCATGGAATAAGATTCGAGGTTGTACATTATTAGTCCAAAAACATGCCACAATTAAAAAATTAAGTTTAACATCGCCATTTTGCAATAATATATCAATACCCAGGTATTTAAATATAAGTTAACTTTTTAACCATCAGTACGCATTCATCCATTTTTCAGACATGTTACCGCCCTTTAATCCTTTTGAAAACTTTGTATTTGACCCATCCACCTGTTTTCTTACCGGCAGCCAGGCAAATAGCGAGGACGCAACACAGGTGTTCCCTCGATCACTTATAAAAAGGTATGCTTTGGAAAATAAGACGATCGGCATGCTTGGGGGTAACGTCGTAAAATATCCTGATCTGACGCTGCCTTGCTCCAATGAAGTTTTACAAGCAATTGCTGTATTAGATGAGGAAATAATGAGGGCGTTTTCAACTGGCTTTGAAGCGGTTAAGGAAATACAGGAAATCCGTTTATTTCAATGGATGGCAAGAATGGTTTACGGGATGTTGTATCATGATATTGTGTTTGCAAAAGACGAGCAAATAAAAAAAGGCCAGGAGTTTCTCGTATCGCCATTACTAACAACAAAATTTACCTGGCTGCACCTGATGCTGCAGTCGCTGGTACGTCCAATAGAATTCGGGGAGGTGCTTCCGTGGACGATTCGTATTGTGAAGGTTAAATATTCCAAAGATATTTTCAATTATAAAGATGAAACCAACAATTTAAATTTTTCTCTCGGTATGCATGATTTTGGGATCATTGCATGCCTGCAGGATAATGGTGAAAATGCAAAATTCTATAAAGAATTAATCGAGAAGATTGGTGAAAAAACTTTACATCCCATTCAATTCGAAGAGCTTTGTGCCCGGTTTATTTATTCCAACTATTTACTGGATACAACGGTCGCATACGATGTGCATTCAACTGGAAATAAAATATTTTTAGAAGCAACGCCAGCAGAAAATCCAAAAGACCTATTCAGGCCGTGGGAGGATAAGATGTTTTCCCAGGTTTTGGCTAATTATTGGAAACCCTGGGGATTGACGACGAGTGACATCTTCTCTTTTCCCAACTCGCCCATCAGTTACTTAATAGATGAATATAATAATGAGATCATTAGTGCGGATAAAATATTATTACCTTGTTAAGTTTAGCGAACCATTCAGCATTGCTTAAAAAGATTTTCCAGGTTATTTTGAAATTCAGGCCGTTTTATTATTTTTAATTGGGATTTAAAAATCACAAGCTCTTCCAAAATACCTTTAAAATTGACTTCAGCTATTCGGGTTTGTAATCTATCATTTCACTTTGAACACCTGGTTTTCGGGCAACTATTATCGTTACCAGTAATGCAATGCCGCCCAAAACTGCGCAGATAACGAATCCCCATTTTAATCCTAATGCCTGTGAAATTACTCCCATAAGCAAAGGGCCTATCATGTCGCCTAATTCTTTAAAAGAGCCCGCCACGCCCATCGTTGCACCCATTGCGTTTTCTGTTGCCAGCTTGCTAACAAGAGCGTCTGAGTTGGTCCATACCGTACCAATACCAATGCCAGCTAATATGCAAACTATTATTAATGGTACTCCGGTAACAAATGGAACGGCCGCTGTGGTGAGACACGATAAGAGCATCCCTGTTCTTAATGTAAGAACCGGATTAAATTTATCTGCCAGCCAGCCGGCCACAGGTTGAATTAATAAATAAGCAATGGTGGTAGCAGAAACGATTAGGCCGGTGTGAAATGCATCATAACCTAAGGCGTGAATACGAACGGGTAAAAAGCCAAATAGAATACCTACAAAAAACATATTGATAACGATGATTAAAAACCAGGGCATTAAAGTTTTGTTCTTAAAAACACCGAATAAAGATTTTATTGAAAAGTCATCATCATCGTCAAACGCTTCGGCGTTTTTTTGTTTGTCGTTGGGCAACGTCAGCGCCAATAAGAAACCAATGACACCAATAGCTGCTGTGGCATAAAAAATACCACTGAAGCTTGTTTTCATTACAATGGCTCCGCCAATGACAGGGCTTACCACGTAGCCTGCTCCTTTAATGGCATTGTAAATACCAAAGGCTCTGCCTTTATTCTCTTTGTACATCGTACCAACCATCGCTAACG
The DNA here is from genome assembly GCA_038245055.1 of Chitinophagales bacterium. Classification (GTDB taxonomy): domain Bacteria; phylum Bacteroidota; class Bacteroidia; order Chitinophagales; family Chitinophagaceae; genus Ginsengibacter. Next base: position 17,284 of record JBBRSV010000054.1, read on the forward strand.
AAACTGCCGATAAAGCTGCCGCGCCCAAACCTTGTAAAAAGCGAACTACTATCAACAATTTAGGAGAAACGAACGGGTACATTAATGAGGCAAGAATAAAAAGAATGATGCCTGCGAGCATCGCTTTCTTCATTCCTTTTTTATCTGCAAGTCCGCCAAATACAGGCTTGGCAAGTATCTCTGCAAAATCGTACACGGCTATCAGCACACCAATCATCGTTAGACCATTGCCAATCTTTTCAGCATAGAAAGGAAGATTGACGGCAACAATGTGAGCGCCAAATGACGTGATGAAACCAACAAAACCAAGAACAAAGGCCCATTTTAAAGATGTCTTCATAACCAATTTATTTCAGCATTTCCATCTTTGTAATAGGGTGTATTTCCGACCAGCCGTTATGGGTGTCGATTACCAGGCTGCCTGTTACTTTTACATGGGCCCCCAATTTTGGAATTTGTATTTTATTGATATAGCCGTTGCAGGTGTTACCCACTTTTTTCAGCGTTGTATTATTGGCACAAACTGCTTCGATAACAAGATCGCCTTGTTTTTTCTTTTTATTTTTTTTGGTCAACAAATCTTCCTGCCCATTGTCCAATCTTAAAAGCATGTGCTGGTCACCGTCTTCATCAGCGCTGCTTTCTTCAATTACTCCTGTAACGGTTTTACATTTATCAAGTATTTGGAGGCGTTCCGGATTGTACACATAACGCCAGAGAGTTGTATCACAATCAATGCTTGTGTTACTATCAACAGCATTTATTGCGTTGTTGCCAGAATTTGACTCTTCTTCCTGCTTGTCCTTCTTTTTATGTTTCTTATCCTTTTTTTGGCCGCAGGCTGAAAAAGATACAAGAACGATAATGGCCATAAAGGCTAAGAGTGTTTTCTTAATTAGCTGTTTCATATTGATTTTTTTACTAATGATAAGTAAAATTTCCTTGGCGGGGACAAGTATAAAAAAGAATACAATAATTTTTATTTGTGATCTTCATGTTCCCCCAGACACAAAGCACACATAATGCAGGAATATTACATCCGTTTTTATTTTTTGGCTTTCTTCACGAAGCAAATTTTCTGAAAGAGATACAGACTCTTCATTATAGCGTTTAGTAAAAAATCTAGTCATAAACTTTCACAGAGTATAACTCTTTATCAAGATTTGCAAGTGAAAATTCTCCAAGTTATTTATTTCAATAATAATTTCATTAAGTAGCCCAATACTGTGTTTAAAATGTTGGGTTGTAAAGTTTCGCTTTCCATATACCGTTGCGTGTTTATAAAGCGGGCCAGTTTATTGAGATGAAATATTATAAACCAATAATTGGGCTGGGCTTCCGTTTTCGGCACGCTCAGCCAGCACAAAAAGTCTTAGTTGTGGAATCAATAATGAAGTTCTTGCTCCGCTTCGCGTAGGCATGTTTGTTATCCGGCTAAATTTTCCCTTATCACCCTGTTGAAAAATGTTGATGTATCCTCCGCCTCCGCTTATATAGACTCTCTTTTTTTCTTTGTCAAAATATAAATCATCTACATCGCTTACCATGTCATAAGAACTAATCTCTTTACCGGTTTTGGTATCCAACACTACCAGCGTTGCAGGATGGCGATAACCAATAAAAGCAGTCTGATTTGGTGCATCAATAGCAATTGGAAAATTTGCTGATGGAGAATTCCTTCTCCAGGAATCAATTAATTTTAAATGGATTAAATCAATTACCCCAATCATATTTTTATCCGGAATGTTCACCAATATAACATTTGCCGTGTTGTCTATTTGGAACCCTTCAGGATGTGCCGGCAGCTTTACATCACCGGTTTGTTTGTGAGTCTTTGCATCAATAACCGCAATGCCTCCTTCTCCGTAGCCCACATAAACTTTTTGGGTCGACGAATCATATCTCACATCATCTGCATCGGAAGATAGATGTATGGTCGCCGTTTTTTCAAAAGTAGCTGCGTTATAAAAATAGCAATCTCCATTGCCACCATTTGCTACAAAAATTTCATTAGTTTGAGGGATGTAGCCAACACCCTGCGGTTCATCAAGACCATGGATGCTATGAATTACTTTCCCATTTGTAAGATCAACTACTTCTAAAGTGTTATTACCTAACGCTGCCGCGTATACGATCTTTTTTTTAACGTTAACATCCATGTGGTCAATTCGTCCGCTTACATTTAGCAATACAATTGTTTTATTTAATTGTAAATTTTTTTCGCCAAACGTTTCCTGTCCTTTACAACCTGTAAAAGAAAAAATAAAACTTAAAAATATTATTTGAAGGAAGATTTGTTTCATTTTTTTATAGAAGCGTGATTTGTAGCAGCCAAGGCCTGTTGCAATCCTTTCGCTAATTGTTCCGGATCACCAACTGTCCAAAAATGCATCATGAATAATCTTGGTTCGTCGTGAATCATGTGGTTGTGTAAAGCGGTAGGCGTAATTCCATTTGCAATTAAAATTTTTATAACAGGATTTATTTCATCTGCCAATAAAACAAAGTCGCCTGTGATAGCGGCGCTGTCTCCTGCCTTTTGAAAATTTACCGCTGTTGCCATTCCCATAAATGCAGGCATAGGCATCCCGCTTTCCATTAATTTTTCCTTGCGGGGGAAAGTATATTGCAATAACATTCCATTATGCTTGCCCGAAGTGCCCAGCACTGCTTCCACTTTCGACCAATCTACAGTTGGGGCTTGTGCATTTGATTGAGGCGCTGTTAATGGCGTACCTGTTATTTCAAGAACTGATTTTATTGCCTGTGCAAGTTTTACTGCATCGCCATCTCCGGAAAAATGTACATACTTAACATTGGGCGATTCATTTATAAGGTGATTGTGAATCGCTGTTATCCTGAGATTGACTTCAACCAATTTTTTTAAAACCATTGGAACTTCTGAATCTAAAAGAACAAGATCGCCCATCATACTTACTCCATTCATCATTTCAGATGTATGCCCCTTCATGGCTTTACTTTTGTCTATGTTCATAAAACCGATCCAACTACCCAATGCAAAGCCAGGAGCTACGGTGAAGCCACCAACATTCACCTTCAGATCTGAACGGGGGAAACCAATCTTAAAACCATTATCCTGAACCATCCCTTTTTTACCAAATACATTTTCAACACCCGACCAATCTTTTTGCTGGGAAAAGCAATGGTGGCCAATTAAAAAGATAACGGTCATCAACAGTTGTTTTTTCATAAAAATTATTTATTTAAAGAATGAAAATGTAAAATTATTTACATAATGTATAATACCTGTACTCGCCATTTTCTGAATTAAGTATACTGAAGTAATCAGCATCTATAACATAATATTTACCGTAATTGTATTTACCTGCAAATTTTCTGTACTCTATTTCTTCAGGGTCGTTGGTAAATAGTTTATCCTTTTTAAATGTACCTGTTATTTTGATTTTGCCGGTAACTATAAGTACATTATTTCCTTTAATTGTGACAATGTATTTTGATTCACTGCCGTATGCACAAAAAGTTTTCTTGCCCTGGAACGGCGCATTGATGGTTTCTTTATTTTGTGTATTTATTTTTTTTACAGGTGAAGAATCAACAAAAGTTTCTAAAGATATTGGCTTAAATACTATTGCCGCTGCATTTGAACTGCAAACAGTAAACAGAAGGATTAAAAGGATCCAGTAATTTTTTTTCATGTAGTTGCCCGTAAAATAACAAAAGTAGCACAGCCATAGGAAACTAAATAGAACGGAATTAACCTGGTAGCTTTTACCCGATAGCCAACAGCTATGATTGCATCAAGGTTATGAAAGTCAACTTCTCTTGAAACATCACGGCTGCCTTCTTTTTGAACTATCTGTATTTTCCGGATAGTTGCCTCCTTTTGTAATTCCTCTGAATGATAAATGTTTAGCAAATTTTCATTGATAGTTCGTACATCTACACCAAAGAGATGTGACATTTTCTTTTGACTAAGCCAAAAAGTTTCGCCTAAAAAGAATACTTCAATGTTCACTTGCCCATCAGGAGTGGTATAAAATATTATGTCGTTTTTCGGAGGTGTTGGTTCGTTACTCACGATACTAATACTTTTTTTAGGACCTTATCCATTGCTTTCATTTGTTCTGAAAGATGTTTATTAAAATCTGTTCTCCTGCCCAGGCGAATAAATTATTGCTTGGTATTCCACAAGTATCTAAAATGCCTATAAATAAAAATGATTAACAAAACCCAGATTATAATGATAATGTAAGCGAATATCCAATTGTTCTTTTTATAACGTAGCGGGTTTTTCGCTAAGTTTTCTCTTGCCTCCTTCAAAACAATTTCGGGGATTAATTTAATTGATAAAGTAATAAGAGCGGGAACAATTATCAAATCATCTAACAAGCCCAACACCGGTATAAAGTCTGGTATTAAATCAATGGGACTTAATAAATAACCAACAGTGATGCCGATTAATATTATAGCTGTAACTGTTGTTCGCTTATCCTTATAGGCAATCATCAAAACCTGTGCTTCAGATTTTAGCTTCTTTGCTTTTTGCTTTAAGGTTTGAATTAGCGGCATATATCTTTAAAAGATATAAGTAAACTTTCTCGCCTAACGGTATATAATTCCTAAAACAAAAGAAATGCAATCCTGCCCTGGCTGGAAGCGATCCTTCTTTAGTACTATGCCAAACATTTATTAAATCTCACAATTTTAATATAATCCCTCCATTCATTACAAATCCATCTAACGGTGCATAAATGTCTTTGAATACTGGATTTGTAATTGTTCCTGTAAAAATGTTTTCAAATTTTGTTTGCCTTACATTTCCTATGTTTTCAAAATTGATGTACAGTGAAAAGTGCTTCCATTCTTTTTCTGCCACCAGGCCGTAGAGCCAGTAACCTCTTCCTACGCTGCCATCGCTTAATTGTTGGCTGCTGAAATAATATAGCTCCGAACCAATCCTTAGTTTATCTTCTATTTCATAAATCAATGCAGCGTTAAACCGGTGTTTCGGCGTTAGCGGACTTTGAACTGTTGTGCCGTTATTCGTAAGTTTTGCATCAGTGTAAGTATACCCTAAGTATAAGGTGAGATCATTATAACCAAGCCTGATATTGGTTTCTGAACCTTTTGAATGAATGTTCCCGCCAATGTTTTGAAACTTATAGAAATTGTTAGCAACTGTATCAAGCAACAAAGGATGATTTAAATAAGTATAAAAGAAAAACTGGTTGATCCTAAAGTTTATTTTATTAAAAGATGCTTTGTAGTTGATATCCCAATTGGCTCCATAGCTTCTCTCTAAACTGTTGGTTGTGGTACTTACCGGAAGCACACTTTTATATAAGAGCCGTTCACTTTCTTCTGTGAAAATGGTAGGTGCTTTATAGCCCAATCCTCCGCCTAACCGACTTGTTAAGTCCGGCTGAATTTTAAATAATACTGACAGGTGCGGTAGCAATGCAAAGCCATAATCTTTTATATAATCGCCCCTGAGGCCGGTTTCCAATGTAAGCCAGTCAGCAGCGTTCCAGGTGTTTTGAACAAAAACTCCGAGGGTTGTTTGCGTATAGTTTCTAAGAACGGTCGAGGTTAGCGGATCTTCTTTAAACTTGTCGGTTAAAATATTTACGCCTGCCACCCAATCGCTTTTTTCCCTTTTGTTCACAAAAGTTGCTTCTGTAAAAGTGCTGTATTGAATGCCTTTGAAAAGATAATTATTACTGTTGATCGCCCTGTTAAAATAGCTGACGCTGTTCTTTATTTTTATGCTGTTGGCTCCATTCAATTGATGGTCGAAAGTAAATTGAGTGGATACTCTTTGGGTTTTGTTTTTTTCAAAATAACTGTGAATGCTATCTCCTTTGCCTTCGATAAAATTGATATCACCGCCGAGCCTGTTTTCAAAGGTGCTGTTGATACCGAAATTGAGTTTTGTTTTATCAGAGAAATATAAAAAAAGTTTTGGGTTGAAGGTGTATCGTTCAAACTTTGGTATGGCAGTAAAGATGGTATTTGCCGGAGCAAAAGCCTTGTTGGTATTTCGCGAAGCAAACATCGTAAGGCCGGTCTTTTTAAACTTCTGGCTGTAGAAAGTATTCAGGTCAAGGCCGCCGGCTGATGTGCCATTGATATGGAAATTCAATTCCCTTTTATCCTTAGGAATCTTTGTAATTAAATTGATTAACCCTGCTATTGCACCACCACCATATAGCGTAGACGAAGAACCCTTAATGATTTCCACCTGCTCCAAATCTAAGGGTGGAGTTTGTAATAATCCTAAACCGTTAGCCGCTCCAGAATATAAAGGAAAACCATCTTTCAAAATTTGCGTATAGCGTCCATCCAGCCCTTGTATGCGAATGCTGGCATTGCCGCTGGTGGCGGAAGTTTGTTGCGTTTGAATGCCAGTACTTTCCGCCAGCAACATCCGGATATCACCGGGCCGCATAGTGGCTTCTTCATGTATTTCATCGGCGGCAATCACTTCCACTCTTGTGGGTATATTGCCAATACTTCTACCTGTCCTGGTACTCGAAACTTTTACCTCAACGAGTTCGCTGGCCGCAGCCTCCATCAATAGATGGATGGTATCGTTTGATGGCAAAGGAAAAGTAAATGTTTTTTCAATATCCTTGTACCCAATGTGCGTTATTTCAACATCGAACTTGCCATTCTGAATATTATTAAAGACAACCAATCCTGAATCGGTTGTTATACCTGATAGATGTAAGCTTTTGATTTGAATCGTAGCGCCTTGTATCGGTTCCTTTGTTTCATCGTTTTTGATTATCGCTTTAAATGTATTTTGCGCTGTTGCAAAAAGCGGAAGTAATAAGACTATAGTTATTATTTTTTTCATTATTGATTTTGATTTGATTTCAAAAATCCTTTAAACGAAAGGAGTTTGCTGTTTTCTAATAAAAGCAGCTGTCAAATCCGAAGAGAACTTATCAATAAATATTTTTTTACAGAGGTAGTAAAAGTAAAAGGAGAGCAATTGGCGAAACCGGTTTTCCTGTAATTGAATTTAATGTTTGCATCATCTGGACAACTGAAGATTTCGACTGATTGATCATTTGAAATGGCATTGGTATCTACAGGCGAAAATTGTTCAGCATATTTTGTTGGTGAATAACTAAGCTTTTGATCGCCCATCCATTCAAATAAGGATAACAGAAATAGAATACCGCCAACGATTAAAATTGTTTGCCTTACATATTTCTTCCTGCAAATGGAAGCCATATTAAATGAACCATTTTGAAAGTAATTCAAGCGGTCAATTATACCTCCAAAAAAAATGAATATAGTGGTTAGCATGTTACCCTTACTGTTGCGCCCCGGCAATATTATTTTTCTAAAAATGTTGCACCCAAATACTAAAATATCCACCGTCAGCAACAAAATTTTAATGAACATCTTTTTTATTTCGGTCATGAGGTAACAGGAATCGCAAAGGTACTGTCAGGAAAGGCAAAGGCAAGAAATTTTCTAAAATGTAGTGGTGGCTGTGGTTGTATAAATATTTTTCAAAAGTCTTCAGATACAATTTTCAAACCGGTTTCAAAAATCACTCCAAGGTATGCACTATTCTGAGTTTTGCGTATTCTTTTTCTGCCAATTTTATGGCTACATCATGGCAAACATTACCCCATCTTTATCAACATTATGACTTACCGATCGTTTTTTCGATCCGTATTACCAGCCAGCGAGCAATTTTTTGGTGCCGGAATTCACAATTATATGTTTTTCGGAGATTTTACCTGCCCCAGACATTCACGCTACAATTTATTAAATCGAGGCACGTTTTAAAAAAAACATTCCTAAAATAAATTTTTATTGAGTTAAACTCCGTGATTTAAACTCCGTCATAGCCAGATTAACAAAATCTTAAAACAACCTTTATGAGACTAAAACATTTTCTAATCGCGTGCGCGATGATTTCTTTTACAACCGGAATAACATCCTGTAAAAAAAATACTACAAACAGCCCTTCAACAGACGCTGCTGCCCAAACAAAAACCCAGGCTGATGATGAGAGCTACTTTTCCAACGAAACAGACATAGCTACAAATGATGCCAATGCGTCTTTTGAAACTTATGGCGGGACTTATACACAAACACCTGTAGGCATTGAAACACCGCCGGGCTTTACTTTGCCGTGCGATGCAACCATTACCGTTGACACCGCTGCCAGTCCACACACGATCACCATCGTTTACAACGGCAATAGCTGTGACTTAAGGAGGACAAGAACCGGTACTATTGTTATTTCGTTTGCCCAAGGCTTTAAATGGAAAAACGCTAATGCAATGTTGACGGTTAACTTTGTAAATTTTAAAGTAAACCGGAAAATCGACGGTAAAAGTTTTATCATCAATGGCACCAGGACGATCACCAACGTTTCAGGAGGTTTGTTGAAGAACCTGGCTACGTTGAACAGTATTGTTCATAAAATCGATGATACCAATATGTCTGTGACTTTTGATAATGATAAGCAGCGCAAATGGGAAACACATTTTACAAGAACCTTTACGTATAGTAATGGTATCGTGATTTCTACGACAGGCATTGTAAGCGGCACCAACAGGTTTGGAAATGCTTTTACAACCACAATACTGCAACCACTAGTGGTTAGCCAGAGTTGCGATTTTAATTTAACCAGCGGTGAGGTGCAGCATACCGGGCCGAACGTAACAGCGACCGTTACATTTGGCCTGGACGCTTCAGGCAACCCAATCAGCAATTGCCCCGTGTTGCTGTATTATAAAGTTGTTTGGACTGGCGTGAACGGAACATCAGTTACATATATTGGGGTGTATTAAAAATAAATTATTAAAGTAAAAAGAAAGGGCTGCGGTGAATTACCGTAGCCTTTTTGTTTCCGCCAACATCTGAACCAGCAGCTCAGAAGAAAATTAGTTATCAAGATTGTTATTATCGCCATCATGATAAGTGCGGCACCGCCACTTCTGCTATTTGGGCCATTTGAGCAGGCAAAAGCTTTGGGAAGGCGGCGGGGTATTTCTCTTTATAATTGATGTAGGCCATTTATTATAAAATTTTTAATAAATATATACCAATATTTGCCTCGCCGAAAAAGGAAATCATAGAACAAATGAAAGGGAAAAAAAATTGAAATACTTTTATTAAGCGATCATTTTCTTTACTCACCCATACTTTCAACATCGGCAGTCTTGCTGCTGTTTAATAAAAGTTTTTGAAGTCCCGCAATCTCTTCTGTCGAAAAATTGCGCCATTTGCCTGCGGGTAATCCGCCAAGTTTAATATTCATAATTCTTATCCGCGTTAGTGAAGTTACTTTATAACCCAACGCGGCGCACATTCTGCGTATTTGCCGGTTGAGGCCTTGCGTTAGTATAATCCTGAACTTTTTTTCACCTTCCTGTTTTACAAAACATTTATTGGTAATAACACCCATAATTTTCACGCCATTTCTCATTTTGATTAAAAAGTCATTTGATATCGGTTTATCGGTAGTAACGATATATTCCTTTTCATGTCCATTGCCGGCGCGAAGAATTTTGTTTACGATATCACCGTCGCTGGTCAAAAAAATCAAGCCTTCTGAAAGTTTATCAAGGCGCCCGATTGGAAAGATGCGGCTTTTGTAATTTATAAAATCAATGATATTCGATTTATCTTTTAAATCGGTTGTACAGGTGATTCCCCTGGGCTTATTGAGCATTAAATAAACAGGCGGTGGTTTTCTCTTTAGCGGCTCGCCATCAATTAAAACCATATCCTCCTCTGATACGCGGTTGCCTTTCCTGGCAACGTTTCCATTGATCATTACGCGGTTTAGTTCAATCATTTTATCAGCATCCCGGCGGCTGCAAAAACCAGTGTCGCTAATATACTTATTAAGGCTGATGTCCATTTTACTTAGTTACATTTCAAAGAAACAACTTTATGTTTTAAGGTGCCGATTAAGGAAAGAAAAAAATATATAGCGAAAACACTTGCAAATATTTGTTTATGTAAAATAAACAATTACTTTTGAGACTCTTTTCTCCTAAAGCTAACTATTCCTCCAATTATCACTATCCAGACCAAAACCAATATCGCTGATATAACTGCCTGAATTGGTACGATTGACTTGTATTATTCCCTCTGAAAATTGACATTAAATTTCATCCGTTTAAAATTTACACATTAAACTTATGTTTATGAAACTAAGGCTACGCTCACTTTTCCTGACTTTATTTGCCATTGTACTAACAAGCGCAAATACCTTTTCCCAAACAGCAACCATTGCAACTGATGCATTAGATTATCCTCCGGGTTCTACTGCAATCATTACTGGTACCGGCTTTCAGCCCGGTGAAACGGTAACTTTGCAAGTGCTGCATTATCCAACCTGTTGTGATGACGCCACAAGTCCAGATCATCAGCCATTTACAACTATTGCAGATGCCAGCGGTAACGTTAGCTCTTCGTGGTTAGTACCGGGAGACCAGGATGAATTGGGAGCAACATTGAAGTTGACCGCGGTGGGGGCGAGTTCGGGATTGACAGCGAGTGAGGTGTTTACAGATGCCTTAAATATTGGAAGTGTAACTTTTGCTCCAACTTCAGAGACAGGATGTATTCCTTCTACTGGAACAACTACCATAAGTTATACAATTCATTCGGCCAGAAGTAATAATGGTACAGTTAACGGCATCTTTACTGTTAGTGGATTACCTACAGGCGTTACATCTAATTCTTTAGCTGGTTTTACTTCTAACGGAGGGAATGCCTTTCCGGATAGGACATTAACTTTAACCATTGCTAATAACGCTTCACCAAGTACATATACTATATCTGTAAATCTCTCAGCAGGAGGTACAGATAATAAAACTGGTACGGGGGATTTGATATTGAATATTAAGCCTTCAATTAGCGCTGCTAACTTGGGTTCTTTCAATAATGCTTCAGGAACTTGTGGCGCCTCTGTTACTTTTGGAAGTAACATTACGATAAACTCCGGATCACCAACGCCAACAATATCTTATAGTTTAAGTAATTTTGGTACAACAATTTCAAATCCTTATACATTCCCAGTCGGTACTACTACGGTTTATGCAAAAGCATCTAATAGTTGTGGGGATGATATTAAATCGTTTACTGTAGTTGTAACCGATAATGAGAAGCCAACGATTACAGCACCTGTAACAGTGAATGCGAATAATGATGCAGGCGTATGCAGTGCAACTGTCAGCAGCCTTGGCACACCAACAACAGGTGACAACTGCGGTGTTCAGAGTGTAAGCAATGACCATCCGTCAACAACCTATCCTGTTGGAACAACAACAGTAACATGGACGGTAACAGACATTCATGGCAATACCAATACAGCCACACAAAGTGTGATTGTAACCGATAATGAGAAGCCAA
>JBBRSV010000055.1:0-28523 GCA_038245055.1 Chitinophagales bacterium
AAAAGCCGAAAGATTGCAACTAACACCAAAAGAAGTGTACATACTTTCATCAATTGTTGAAGAGGAAACCAATCGCCAGGGCGATAAGGGCAAGATTGCAAGCGTGTATTTGAACAGGCTTAGAAAAGGAATGAAACTTGCTGCAGATCCTACAATTAAGTTTGCAATGAACGATTTCGGGCTTAAAAGAATTTACTATAAATACCTTACTTATCCTTCGCCGTACAACACCTACATTCATGCCGGCCTTCCTCCCGGACCAATAAATACTCCTTCCATAAAAACGATAGATGCGGTTTTAGATGCGCCGGAAACAAATTATTTATTCTTTGTAGCCCGTTCTGATTTTTCAGGTTATTCAGATTTTGCCGATACTTATAAGGAACATATAATTTATGCCAAAGCCTATCAGCAAGCGCTTGACAGCGTTATTAAGGCGAAGGAAAATCCATAAATTTATTAATGAGTACTTTAGATTATTAAATGTAAATTATAAAGCAAACAAATAATTCGTTTACGTTTGGCAAAATCTACTCGTATATTTTTACTGCTGCATCCTCTGAATTATTTAAAGGAGAAAAGTAAGAAATGGAAGCCGCCAGGTTTCCAGGGAATTTCCTTTTATGAAGTAATGAAATTCTTTGCAAAGGAATTTAGCATACCGAGCCTTACCGAAAGAGCAGCAGCCATTTCGTATAATTTCATTATGTCCATACCGCCGACATGCCTTTTTCTCTTTACACTAATTCCTAACCTTCCCTTTGTTTCCAAGCGAGGTTTGAAACATCAGTTGCATGGTTTAATTACTGATATCATTCCCGCACAGGCAAACAACAAGGGCCTTATACAATTCGTTGACAGTTTTATTGATGGCTCCAAAATCGGACTTATCTCCTTCACATTTATATTGTCATTATTTTTTGCTTCTAATGCAGTAATTGGCTTAATGAGATCTTTCAATAAAGATTATATTGGTTTTCAAAAAGTTAAAGGATTAAAAAAAAGGTGGATCGCTTTAAAACTGACCGTTTTACTTTTTGGCTTGATCTTAATTTGCCTTGTATTGCTTTTAGTCCAGAATAATGTTCTCAATTTAATAGGAATTACAGACATCAAGACCAGGCATCTGATTCTTTATGGAAAATGGCTTTTTATAGTAGCGCTCATTTTTTATTCATACGCATTTATTTATAAATATGCGCCATCTACCAAAAAGAAATGGAAGCTTGTTTCGCCGGGTGCAGTAATTGCAACGTCGCTTAGCATTATAGCAACGATCGGTTTTTCGGCCTTCGTAAATAATTTTGGGCGCTACAATATTTTGTATGGATCTATCGGAAGTATCATGGTGTTAATGATTATGATTTTTCTCAATTCATTAGTGGTTCTCATCGGTTTTGAATTTAATGTGAGTATCAATTCATTAAAGACGATTTCAGATGAAAAGAGATTAAACAGGAAGTGACGAAGTTTTAGAAGTGCGGGTACACACCTTTTTGCGCTTTGCATATTCTAAAGTAAATTTGCCACGCTTTTTATAAGCATAAAATCTAAATTTAAAAAATAACATGGCATACGATTTAATAGTTTTAGGAAGCGGCCCGGGCGGGTATCCGGCAGCGATACGGGCTTCGCAATTAGGAAAAAAAGTTGCAATTATTGAACGCGAAAGTCTCGGCGGTATTTGCCTTAATTGGGGTTGTATTCCCACCAAAGCTTTGTTGAAAAGCGCCCAGGTTATGGAATATGCAAAACATGCTGCAGACTATGGAATTGAAGTAAATGATTTTAAACAAAACTTTGGTAATATAATTAAACGCAGCCGCGGCGTTGCCGATAAAATGAACAAAGGCATCACCTTCTTAATGAAAAAAAATAAGATTGACGTGATCATGGGGAATGGAAAATTAATTTCTCCTACAAAACTTGAGGTGACGGCCGCAGATGGCTCAAAACAAACGGTAGAAGCAAAAAATATTATTATCGCAACAGGTGCAAGGGCGCGGGAATTACCGGCCTTAAAATTAGATGGAAAAAAAGTTATTGAATATCGTGTTGCGATGAGTTTACCTACGCAGCCAAAGTCAATCATTGTAGTGGGTTCCGGGGCAATCGGAACTGAGTTCGCCTACTTTTATAATAGCATTGGAACCAAAGTAACCATTGTAGAATTTTTACCGAGAGTGGTACCTGTAGAGGATGAAGATATTTCAAAAGAATTGGAGAAAAGCTTCAAAAAACAGGGTATCAATATTATGACCAACAGCGAGGTTACAAGCGTTGACACCAGCGGTGAAGGAGTGAAAGCAAAAATTAAAACACAGGATGGCGAAGTGATTCTTGAAGCTGATGTATTACTCAGCGCCGTGGGCATTACCGCCAATATTGAAAATATAGGGCTTGAAGAATTAGGCATTAAAGTAGAAAAAGGAAGAATCGTTGTTGATGCGAATCAACAAACGAATGTTACGGGAGTTTATGCAATTGGCGATTGTACTCCTAACCAGGCGCTGGCTCATAAAGCAACTAAAGAAGGCATTAACGCTGCCGAACACATTGGCGGTAAAAAAATTGATCCTATCGATTATAACAACGTGCCGGGATGTACTTATTGCACGCCGGAGATTTCTTCTGTTGGTTATACTGAAAAAGCAGCTAAGGATGCGGGTTATGAAATTAAGGTGGGTAAATTTCCGTTTATTGCAAGCGGAAAGGCTACCGCTGCCGGAGCCACTGAAGGTTTTGTAAAAATTATTTATGACGCCAAATATGGCGAATTACTTGGTTGCCATATGATAGGTTATAATGTAACAGAAGTGATTGCCGATATAGTAACTGCCCGTAAACTGGAGACAACTGCTCATGAAATATTAAATGCGATACATCCACATCCGACGATTAGCGAAGCCGTTAAAGAAGCTACTGCTGTAGCTTATGGCGAAGCCACGGATATTTGATTTGAAATAATTTTTATTTAAAATAAATTGCCTTACAAACAGGAAGCCTAAAACCTTCCTGTTTTTTTTATGTAGCTCTCTTACTGAGTTTTCATTATAATCGTAGACTTTAATCTTTAGAAAAAAGATTTTAAATTTCTAAAATTTTATAAATGTCAAAAGTTATTCGCTATTGCTTCTTCGCCGTACATCTGGTCTTTAAATTTTATAGAAGGTGATGAAATAAAATCACCTAATCCAAGGTCACCCCATTTTTTATCAATAGATTTTATAGTAGGTTCATCTGCAACAATAATATTTGGCCAGTCGCGGGAAAAATCATCAAAATTTTTCGTTTTGATGGTACCGTCGAAACCAATGCAGGCGTTGTATTTAGAAGGATCTAAACTAGAAACCTGTTTAATAATAAAATGATCCCGGCGCGGATCCAGGTTATTACAAAAACGCCAAAGCGCAACAGTAAGATCATTTGCATCTACCGTATCTTCAACAAACAGCATCATTTTAACTCCTTCCACATTCTCCTTTTGCATAATAGCCTGATGCAATTCTTTTACGTGATTTCTTCTATTCTTTTTTATAGAGATGATCAAAACAGGTATTCCTTTTTCCAGGAGGGAGAAGTTGATGTATTTAATTTCCTTAAAAGATTGTTTTAGAGTTGATGAAGTTTTGAAAGAAAAATCAGGGCAACGAATTTTATAACTTTCATCACTTTCTTCCGGGTATTTAAAAGTTCCATCAATACACATTTTTCCCCCAAAGCCCAATTTGCTGCAACTGTGGTCGAGCACATCCATAGGCCCTTGTGAAAAATAAATATCAGTTGCAGGATTTAAGTTCTTAAAAACATCCTGCGCCAGGCTTTCGTAATCTGAAAGACCGAAAGCATTTTCAGCATTTTCAGCATCGGCAGTAAGCACCAAAATTTTATTAAACATCATTTGCCCCGCGCCCCACATAGCATTCATTACTTTTTGTCCCTGGCCTGCATATTCCTTTTTTATTTTAGCAATAACAAGATTATGAAAAACACCTTCTACCGGCATCTCCATGTCCACTATTTCAGGAACCATCGTCATTTTCATTGGCGCCAAAAATATGCGTTCCGTAGCTTTCCCAAGCCATGCATCTTCCTGCGGCGGAATGCCTACTATCGTTGCCGGGTACACGGGATTTTTTTTATGAGTTATTGCTGTTATGTGGAATTTGGGATACCAGTCCGGCAAGGAATAATATCCTGTATGATCACCAAATGGTCCTTCCCAAATTAATTCATCGTTGGGATCAACAAAGCCCTCTATCACAAAATCGGCGTCGGCAGGTACTTCTATTTCAGGCTGCGAAATGCACTTAACCAATTCCACTTTTTTCTTTCTTAAAAAACCGGCGAGCATATATTCATCTACATTTTCAGGAAGCGGCGCTGTAGCGGCATAGGCGTACACAGGATCACCGCCCATTATAACGGCAACGGGCATACGTTTATTCAATTTCTTATATTCATTAAAATGTTTTGCCGAAACTTTGTGCTTATGCCAATGCATGCCTGTAAGTGTCGGCCCGAATACCTGCATCCGGTACATTCCCACGTTCCTTATATTATTATTTGGATCTTTTGTATGAATAACTGGAAGCGTAACAAATGGGCCGCCATCTTTTGGCCAACACGTTATTACAGGTAACTTTGTGATATCAGGATCTTGCATAATTATCTCCTGGCATGCTCCTCTCCCATTAACTACTTTAGGCATCCAACTTGCAAACTGTCCAAGCTTTGGAAGCAGTTTCAATTTATCAATTATGCTATCCTTTGGTGATGAAAGCAAATGAAACAGGTTTTCAATATCATGAGCAACGTCATTAAGATCTTTTACGCCAAGTGCAAGGCACATTCGTTTTTCGCTTCCATAAGCATTCATTAAAACCGGAAAGTCGAAGCCTGTATTTTCAAACAAAAGTGCTTTACCACCGTCCTTGCTTTTGCTTACACGATCAGTAACTTCTGCAATCTCTAAATGAGGATTTACATAATTCTTAATTCTTACCAGTTCATTTTCTTTTTCAAGAATATTAATAAATTCCTCTAAATTTTTATAAGCCATAATTGGTATAAAGGTATATCACATTGGAATGACGCTTTGAAATAAGACTTTAATATTGTCTTTATAATATAACAGTCTTTAAAGCTATAAGTTTAAAAACATGACTAATCTTCGGATCTATTTTAATTTACGTTTGCGGGACAGCCGTATTTTGAATGCTTGCCGCTGGCACCTAATCCGCTTCCGCTAAATAAACGAAACGAGGCCGTGATGCCTGTAAAATAATACCAGTCTTTTCTTTTTGCGCCGCCACGTATAGTACCTGCGGGAGGATACGGGTTTCCGTTTTTAAGTTCATTTGCACGGTAGGCGAGCTCAACGGCTTCAGAGCCGCGATTGGAAAGTAAAGTAGTTTGATCTACATAAGTACTACTTACGTCGTCTAAATAATCAGTAAATAATTTTCTATAGCCAATCTCCACGCCGACATTTACATTATCGCTTAAAGAGAATTTCACGCCAGCTCCAAATGGGATAGCCATCTGCGTTAGGTTATAATTATTTTTACCTGCAACGAACCCTTCACCTTCGGTGCTCAATGGCTTCAAATAAGTTTTATTACCAGAGGTATCTGTTGTATAAGGATTAAAATGATAAATAGCCACACCTGCAAATACGTAAGGTGTTGCGAAATGGGCGCCAAGAGGAGTAATATCATATTCAAGTTCCAAATTCACTTCTGTGAGCGTGGAAGTAAAATTGAGGTTCCTGTAACTGTTTCGTCCATATTTATCATTGGCAGAAATCGTCCCAAATGTAACACCTGTTCTCAAAGAAAACTTTGGCGAAAGATCATAAGATGCACCAATTCCACCCGCAAGGTTGGATTGGGAAAAAGTAAATCTTTTATCCTGAAGATCACCAGAGTAATTGGACGCCCCGGCGAAAAGATTAAGGTGTAAGTTTTGTGCATTAGAATATAATGCAAAAAATATAAGGCTTAAAGCCAGCGTTAAGGTTTTCATTAAGATTTATTTAATTTTTGTTCTAAAGGGATGGAGATTAGTGACACAAAAATAATATGGCCGCCTTGAAACTAATAAATTTTGTAAATATCGAACGGACTATTTACAAATTATAGTTTAAAAAGAATGAACATTAACGGTATTTTATCTTTTTCAGAGGACTTAGGAAAAAGAATTAAAATTACAGAGCTAATGAAATTCGGATTGATAAAAAACATTTCGCTCAATGACAGATAATCTTAATAGAACAATTGAATTCTGCGTTTTAAATTCTATAAATTTGCAATCAATTTCGGGATGTAGCGCAGCCCGGTAGCGCACACGTCTGGGGGGCGTGGGGTCGCAAGTTCGAATCTTGTCATCCCGACAAAAGAGTTTACATTAAAAAAAAACTCGTAAAACTCAGTTTTTACGGTTTTTTTTGTTTTTAGAGATGTCAAAAAAATATCAAAAAAATCAATTCTCGTGCCACAGATTCGGTCATACGGACATCGTTGTAGACATATTTCTCAGGGGTAAAAATCTGTTAACACAGCACGCATTATATTTTGCAAATGAAGTTAAGTATCACCTGGACAAATATCGATGTGAAAAAATAATCACATTGTTGAAGACACTCTTTCCATATAATTTATTGGCCATTATATTTTGTTGCTGTTCTGAAAATTATAATAATCTTCGCACATTAATATTTTGAAGTTTATTTTTCATCGTCTTGTCGAAGTCATAAATGATTTGATCATCTTTTAATAAAAGTAAAATGATTAGTAAAATAACCACATTGATTTTTATAGCGGTTAATTTTTTTGCAGCAGAAAATGCGCAAAGTAAAACTGACTTTTACAACGTAAAAAATTACGGCGCAAAAGCAGACGGCAAAACATTGGATGGGAAAGCTATCAACAAAGCGATTGATGCGGCAGCAAATGCCGGCGGCGGCACGGTGTATTTTCCCGGAGGAAATTATTTCACCGGCTCCATTCATTTGCAAAGCAATGTGGCATTATATATTGACCAGGGTGCGACTATTGTTGCAGCGCCGGTTAGTGCCGCCAATGGTTATGATGAAGAAGAGCCTGGAGCCGGTAATCAATATGAAGATGCGGGCCATCAGCATTGGCACAACAGTTTGATCTGGGGAGATAGCATACATGATATTGCTATTCTTGGAACAGGATTGATCAATGGAAAAAATTTATATAAGGATTGGGCGCATGGCGATAAGCAAAGCGCTAACAAAGCTATTGGCCTGGTAAGATGCAGGAACGTGATCATCCGTGATATTTCGATTTTGCATGGCGGATGGTTTGGCATTCTGGTAACAGGCGTTGATAATTTTACCTTGGACAAGGTAAAGTTTGATACCAACCGTGATGGTGTTGATATTGATTGTTGCCATAATGTACGTGTATCAAATTGCTTAGTGAATTCGCCTTATGATGATGGTATTTGTTTGAAGAGCACATTTGCATTAGGCTATTTTCGATCAACAGAAAATGTAACCATCACCAATTGCCAGGTGAGCGGTTACGATGAAGAAACGTTGTTAGATGGAACTTATCAACGCACTGATAATCCGCATTATCATTTTTCGCCAACAGGCAGAATAAAATTCGGAACAGAATCTAACGGTGGATTTAAAAATATTACGATCTCTAATTGCGTGTTTGATTATTGCCGCGGCCTTGCGTTGGAAAGTGTTGATGGCGCTTTACTGGAAGATGTAACCATTAATAATATTACCATGCGTGATGTGGTGAATGATCCGATTTTTATTCGTCTCGGTGCACGTATGCGTGGACCTGCAAATACTGCAGTTGGCCAAATAAGAAGAGTAATCATTAGCAACGTTGTTTCATACAATTCAGCAGGTAATTATGCATGTACAATTACGGGTATTCCAAATCATGATGTAGATGATATTACTTTAAGTAATATCAAAATGTATTTTAAAGGTGGCGGCAATAAAATGCAATCAGATACAATTCCTGAAAATGAAAAGAATTATCCTGAACCGGGAATGTTTGGTCCTAATCCTTCATATGGTATGTTCATTCGCCACGCAAGCAATATTAAATTATCAGATGTTGAATTTCATTTTTTGAACCAGGATAACCGTCCCGCTTTTTATTTAGATGATGTGAAAGGCATTTATATGTTTCATGTAACGCCGCAACAAAAAGTTGGCGTTGATGCGATGGTTATAAAAGATGTTTCTGATATAACAATTGTACAAAGTCCTGCTTTAAAAAATGACTAAACAGTTTAAATAATATGATAAAAATTTCACTTACAAGCGTTTTGTTCATAGCCTGCATTTTATTCAATATATCAAAAAGTTTTAGTCAGAATGTTTATAACATAACATCCTTTGGAGCCATTGGAGATGGCAAAGCAATTTGTACAAAATCAATACAAACAGCCATTGATAGTTGCAACGCAAATGGCGGTGGCGATGTTCTAATTCCTCAAGGAATATTTATCACAGGTACTATCCATTTAAAATCTAATATCCATCTGCAACTAAATGCTGGTGCAGTGTTGCGAGGTAGTACTCATTTGAAAGATTATGAAAGTTTTATTCCGGATACGCCATTCAGCCCAATTCATAAGGGCATGTTGTTTACAGAAAATGCTGAGAACGTTACTATTTCAGGCGAAGGAATAATTGATGGCAACGGTGATAATTTTTTCGATCGCACAAAAGCAAAAAAAATTGACGTCATTGGCACACAATATACTAGGCAAGGTGAAAATTTCAGAAAAGTGGAAAGCGGTATCGGTGATGGACCCGTTGTTCCGAAAGACCGACCATATCAAATGTTTGTGTTCAGCAACTGCAAAAGAATTACTATAAGAGATATTACCATTACCACATCTCCATTCTGGTGTATGCATTTTGCCGATTGTGATGCAGTGCACGTAAGCGGTATTAGATTATGGAACAGCATGCTGGCACCCAATGCAGATGGCATTGATGTTACCAGCTGCACCAACGTGATCATCGATAATTCTGATATCAGGGCTGGTGACGATGCATTGGCTATTGTTGGTTACGATCATCATTTTGAAATTCCGGGCTTCCATCATTTGCGTCACGAGTCAGGAAATATTTTGATAAGCAACTGCAATTTGCAATCGGCATCAAGCGGTATTCGCATTGGTTTTCTTGATCAGAACACTGTAAAAAATATTCATGTAAGTAATGTGAATATTACTAATTCAACAAGAGGTATCGGCATATTTGTGCGTGACCAGGGCTCGCTTGAAAACATTACGTTTGATAACATGACTATAGAAACAAAATTACGCACAGGCGATTGGTGGGGCAATGGTGAACCCATTCATCTTTCCGCAGTTCGTGGTAAAGAAAGCGTAAAACTCGGGCAGATGAAGCATGTTATTTTTAGCAATATTATTTGTAAAGGCGAGAACGGAATGTTAGTGTATGGAAGCGATGAGAGCTTGATCGAAGATGTATCATTTAACCACATCCGCTTCGAATTAACAGATAGTAAACTCAATGGTGTTGCAGGTGGTAATATAGATCTACGCGGCGCATCAATACAAAAGCAATTATTTAAAAGTGATATCCCCGGTTTATTCATGCAATATGTAAAAGATATACGCATTAATGATTTTGAATTAACATGGACGAACACACGTATGCCTTACTTTACTAACGGTATTGAAGCACATCATTTTGATGGATTGGATATAAATGATTTTAAGGGATCGGGCTCGCCAATAAATAAAAATGCCGTTAGAATTTATGCAGAAGATGGTAAAGTCTTTTCTATAGACAATAAGAAAAACGTTATGCTGAAGCATGTTGAATAATTACTTTATATCAAAAATGAATTAGTGATTTAAAAATATTGAACAACTAGCAATAGAACACATGAAAAAAAAACCTCTTCTCATACTACTGATTGTTTATACCTTATTAGCACTTCCCTTCACCATATTGGCGCAACAGCAGCATAAGTTGTCTGATCCGAAAGCCACGAAAGAAGCCAAAGCATTGTATGCTTATATCAATGATATGTTTGGTAAAAAAATATTATCAGGGCAAATGTTCTCCGGCTGGGGCTTTGATGAAATAAATTACATCTATCGTATAACGGGTAAAAATCCCGCAATTAAAGGCTTTGATTTTATTCAATCATCATTGAATGATTCGGTTGTAAAAGGCGTTATTCAATGGTGGAAAGATGGTGGTATTCCTACCATCATGTGGCATTGGGGCGCACCCGGCATAGGCGAAGGGTACCCCAACAGTAAAAAAGAAATTGATATAAATACATGCTTTCAAAAAGGAACAGTGGAATATGATTCGTTTTGGACGGAACTAAAAACAAAAGCTGATCTTTTGGAAAGACTGCAAAAAGCAAACGTACCTGTTTTATGGCGCCCTTTTCATGAGTTGAATGGCAACTGGTTTTGGTGGGGCAAACAAGGTCCCGACAACTTTAAACGCCTCTGGATAACGATGTACGATTATTTAGTAGATGACAGAAAATTAAACAATTTAATTTGGGTGCTTTGCTATACCGGAGAGCCTGATCGAGCATGGTATCCCGGTGACAAATATGTTGACATTTCCGGAGCAGACACCTACAATAAAGGTGACAGTTCAATGCCGTACATGTATAAAGCCGTAAAAGATATCACAGGGAACCGGGTTCCCATTGCTTATCACGAATGCGGCATCCCTCCTGATCCTGATAAATGTTTTAAAGATGGCGTAATGTGGTCGTGGTGGATGGAATGGCATACAAACTACATACGAAAAGTTGATACCGTTTATTTAAAAAGTATATATAACCACAATTTAATAATTACCCGTGATGAGGTTCCGGATATTATAAAAGTGTATGGTAAAAAAAGATGACGCAATGAAATGTATTGAATAAAATCTTCGTATTACTTCATGCGCTCGTGTCTTTGTGGCTCAAACAAGATAATCACTAAGTCACGAAAACCTGTTATAGTATAAATTCATGACGGTTCTCCCTTACCGGTACTTAGCAGTTGCAACAAGCTGCCTTTAAAATATTGCTCTCAACCTTTCACGCAACCATCATAACATTCTACTTCCGGAACTAAACCTAAATGTGTCAAATTTATTTTGGCTGAATCATTATCCGCCACGATTTCAAAAACCACATCTGTATTGTTCCATTCAGTATTGTCTTTGAGCCAGGGCGAATAACAATCTGTTACATGCCATTCAACTTTTTTATCCGGAAGGTTAAGTAAAAAAATAGTTAGGTGGGAAATTGATTAGTAAAAGACAGGGCGAACAGATATGATCTAAAAACTAACATTCATGCCAACAAGTACAATCGTTTCATGTCTTCATTTATAAAGTTTTCAAATTATTTCCAGGTACTTTTCAATTTTATAAAATCTAATTCTTTAATTATAAGTTTTCCTCGGGAATACAAGTGCATTCTATCATAAGGTGTACGCGGAAAAAATAGTGCAGTCATTACCGTTAGTCCTTTATCAGCAAACAACTCAACCGAACTTACGTCAATAATTAAGGAGACATCCATTTTCTGACTCTTTATGAAACGTTGCGCTGTGTCTTTTACGGCAAAGTCTTTTTGAAAATCGGTTTTCCCGGATTTAGTTCTGTCTATATAAAACTGGTTGTTGCTTTTATCAAATCCAACTACCAATTGCTCTCCTGTATCATTCGAAAGTACAATTGAAAAGTCTTTAATAGAATCCATTTCAAGGTTAAGCCTGCACGGGAGTTTAACGCCTTTTATTTTTTGCCCAATGTCGAATCTGTCGGTAATAGTCTTGTTTTTAACAACAATGGATTGTTCTTCAATTATCTTCAATTCTTTAACAGGCTGAGAAGTTATTACAATATCATTCCCTATATGTTTTATTTTTAATTCTCTTGGAATAGTCATAGCATTTCTCCATTTATAAGTGGGAACTACGTTAGCATATAACCAGTTACTCATCCATCCTAAAAATATTTTCCTGTTACCAGTGTTGCTCCATGTTATACCCGCATAATCATCGGGGCCATAATCTAACCATTTTGTTTGTTTGTTGGTGGTCGTGAATTTATGGCCGTCAAATGAACCTATAAAATACTGCGTTCCTGAACCAGGGTTAGGTCCCCCTGGATTTATATTTGCAATCAGCACCCAAACCTTCTTTCCATTGTCGTCCAGTGTAAACAAATCAGGACATTCCCACACGCCACCATGTGCTCCGGCATCTTGGCCAAACTCACTTTCTTTTTTCCAGTTTTTTAAATCGGAAGATGAAAAGAATGTGACCATGTCTTTTGTGGCCAACGTCATTATCCATTTTTTACCCGGCTTATACCACATCACCTTGGGATCGCGAAAGTCTGTGATGCCGGGATTTTTCAATACAGGGTTTCCTGAAAATTTTCTCCAGGTTTTTCCATCGTCCAAACTATAAGCAATGCTTTGATTTTGGAAATCATTCCTTCCCGCTTTTTCTCCTATTGGATCATGGTTTGTGTAAATCGCAATCAATGGAACTTTACCATTACTACCTAAACCAGATGTATTATTTTCATCAACTACGGCACTGCCAGAAAAAATATATCCTAAGCTGTCCGGATATAGCGCAATGGGTTGCTCTTCCCAATGAACCAAATCATTGCTTGTAGCGTGCCCCCAGTGCATAGGCCCCCAAACGCTACTATCCGGATAGTATTGAAAAAATAAATGATAAACACCTTTATAATAAACCATTCCATTGGGGTCATTTATCCAATGTTCCTTTGGCGAAAAGTGAACCTGGGGGCGATACATTTCGTGGTATGTCTCCTGGGCGTCGCATCTTAAAGAAAATACGATTATTGTTACTATGGTAAAAACTAAATTTCGGAGGTATCTCATTAAATAAATTTTTTAAACGATGGACAAATCCAATTTTTAAATTTCCCTACAATTATTTATAATTGCGACTTTTATGCGGTGTAGTTAATGGCCCGCGTTTTGAATATATAATCATATGCATAAATTTAATTTTTAGAAACCTGGGGTTTTTAATTTTAAAAGTTTTGCTTCCAATTCTTCAAGAGGTACTCCTTTCGTTTCCGGCATTTTAAAAATCACCCACAACAACTGGAAAACCATCATAATTGCAAAAAACAGGAACAGCGGTGCTGCACCGAACCTGGCAGCCATTATAGGGAATATAGTTGTGATGATAGATGCCATAACCCAATGGGTGGTACAGCCTAGCGATTGCCCGTAGGCTCTTACACTGTTTGGAAAGATTTCTGAAATAAATACCCAGATAACTGCTCCCTGGCCTATGGCATGAGAAGCGATAAATACAAACAGCAATAATGGAACTACCATGCCGCCAGAATGCCCCGAATAAAAAGCATAAGCTACAGAAGCCAGTGAAATGATATAACCAACCGAACCAATTAACATCAGTTTCTTTCTGCCGATCCTGTCAATAAGATATAAACCCGCCATAGTAAAAATTAAATTCACCAGGCCTATTCCGGCGCTTTGAAGAAAGGAAGCTTGTTTGCCGATGCCGGCGAGTTCAAAAACCCTCGGAGCAAAATAAATCACCGCATTGATACCAGACATTTGGTTAAAAAAAGCAATAAAGAAGGCCAGGAAGATAGGTACACTGAATCGTTTGGAAAAAAAAGCAGCAAGGCTTTCCTTTTGATTATCTTCTTCAATGGATCTATGTAAGGCAAGAATCGCTTCATCCACTCCTTCCGGATCACTGATTTCTAAAGTTTTTCGTGCGGTCTCATAATCCCCTCTATGTAC
The DNA here is from genome assembly GCA_038245055.1 of Chitinophagales bacterium. Taxonomy (GTDB): domain Bacteria; phylum Bacteroidota; class Bacteroidia; order Chitinophagales; family Chitinophagaceae; genus Ginsengibacter. Next base: position 13,833 of record JBBRSV010000055.1, read on the forward strand.
CATCAACCAACGTGGACTTTCGGGAACAAAGAAAACAAGGATACAATATATTAAAGCAGGAATGGCCACAATTCCCAACATTAGCCGCCAACTATTATCACCGCCAACTCCCTGCAAAAGATAGTTGGAGAGATAGGCTAATAAAATTCCAAAAACAATATTGAATTGAAAAGTGGCTACCAGTTTACCGCGATTTTTAGCAGGCGCAATTTCTGTAATATACATGGGTGCCACTACTGATGATGCACCAATGGCCAAACCACCCAATGCCCTGAAAGCCATGAAAACATATACTCCCGGAGCCAGAGCCGAACCAACGGCAGAAATTAAATAAAAGATGCCGATCCACAGCAAGGTTTTCTTTCTTCCATATTTAGTAGCCGGTATGCCGCCGAAGAGTGCACCGAACACTGTACCATATAAAGCAACTCCAATGGCTATTCCGTGGAGCACATCGCTTAGTTCCCAAATTCGTTTTATATCCTGTTCCGCCCCGGAAATTACCGCGGTATCAAACCCAAATAAAAAGCCGCCAAGGGCGACAACTATACTCCATAAAAGCAATTTTCTGTTCATAACAAGCAATTATTTAAAGTACTAAGATAACCTTTCATGTAATCGAAAAAAATCGCAGGAAAAATAATTTGTAATAGGATTTTTTCCATGTACTACACAGGATGTATGGACAAAATATATGCAAGCAGAAATGGAAAGGGAATTGGCATTTCATCCGGAAATTAAGAATGCCGGGCTAAATTCAGAAAAACAATTTCAGCAAAGATAAAACCTCATTGTTCCGGAGAAATTTTTTCGGAAGAAAAATCGCAGGTCTCCAAAAATGAGGATCAAAAATTTATGATTGAATTCGCAGCAATAGTTGAAAATAATATTAGCAATGAAAAATTGGCGTAACAAATATGTTTAGCGAAATGGGAATTTCCAGAGTGCAATTTTACAGAAAAGTAAAAGCTTTTTTTAATGAGACTTTTTATATTTTTTTTGACGCCGTTATAGTCTAACACGTATATAGTTATGTACGCACACGAACCTTGGCGGCCATTTAACAACTTCTATCCCTTCCAAAAGAGATTTGTACTTTTGTTTCTGATAGCCAGCAAGTGTGAGAAAGACTGAAATATAAACACTAATCAAATTGCGCAATTAAATAATAAAAATGAAGAAGACAATTTTAGTTGTAATGACAGGCTTTATCAGCCTGTTTTCTTTTGGCCAACAGATTGATAAAATAATAAATGCTACGGAAGTGGAACGTATTGAAAAGATACTTTCTGCCGATGATATGCAGGGGCGCAAAACCTTTACTCCTGGCATTGAAAAAGCCGCAGAATTTATTGCAACAGAATTTGAAAAAAGCAAATTGAAATTCTTCGGTACCGATACCTCTTATTTTCAGGAATTCACCATGACCAAAGCAAAGCCTCTTGAAGTAACGGGCATGATCGGAGGAGATTCATTAACGGCAAATAATGTTGCCGCCAACACAACCATGGACGAAATAAATATTAATTCGTTGAAGGATTATGATGTAGTGGTAGTTAAGAAAGATGATGATTTTTCAAAAGTGGTGTTCCCCATTTTTGATACCAAAAAAAATGTAATCATATTGGTTGATACGGCTCATACCAGGCGCTTCAGGGGAATTCAACGATTTGCCGGCAATGCGAAGTTCTCTTCTCACGTTTCTCAAATATTTGTTTTAACCACCAACCTTACGCCGTCTTCTTTCAACCTGCATATAAAAAATCAACTAACGGAGCAACATTTAAAGAATGTAGTGGGAGTGATACCAGGTAAAAGTAAAAAAGACGAGTTTGTGGTTTTCTCCGGGCATTATGACCATTTGGGAATCGGCAAACCAGACAAGAACCAGGACAGTATTTATAACGGTGCCAATGATGATGCCGCGGGCACGACTGGCGTAATAATGCTGGCAAAATATTTTAGCCAATTAAACAATAATGAACGTACTCTAATTTTTGTCGCCTTTACAGCCGAGGAGATTGGTGGCTTTGGCAGTCACTATTTTAGCAACCAAATGGAAGCTGATAAAGTGATGGCGATGTTTAATATTGAAATGATTGGTACGCAAAGCAAATGGGGAACTAACAGCGCCTATATTACGGGTTATGAAAAAAGTGATATGGGCAAAATATTACAGGCCAACCTGGTTAATTCTAAATTTCATTTTGAGCCAGACCCTTATCCGAAACAAAATTTATTTTATCGAAGTGATAATGCAACCCTTGCTGCGCTTGGCGTGCCAGCACATACCATCTCTACTTCAAAAATGGATGAGCCACCAAACGATGAACCTAATTACCATAAGCAAAGTGACGAGATAGGAACGCTTGACATGAATAATATGGCCGAGATAATTAAAGCGATTGCATTAAGCAGTAAAACTATTGTAAGTGGAAAGGATACACCAACGAGGGTGGCAAAGGAGAAAGATTAAAGTGTCTTGTAAGAGTGATCATACTGTTAGCATTAATAACAAAAATAACATGGCTAAATAAGGGAACAAACGTTATCACCGCTTTGCAAAATGGTAAACCATTAACCGGCCAGGATAGCTTGTATGTATCGGCTGTAATTAGTAAAAAAACGAATGAGATAATTATTAAAGTCGTTAAGGCGTCCGGCAAAGAACAGGATAGACATTCAGGCTTAAAGGTAGAAAAGCTATTTCTTCAAAAGCTACTGTAATCACATTGCAGGATAACGACTTAAAAAGTGAAAATTCATTTAGTCATCCTCAAAATCTTACACCACAAGAATCATCCATTTATGTGACAAAAAACAGGATAAACTTTATATCACTTCCCAATTCACTGTCGATGATAAAAATAAAGATGTTAGGATAAAACATCAGGCTTATCAAAAATGAAAAACAGAATTTTTTCAATAAGTATTTCTGCACAAAAAACAATTCAGTATGGGTTTGAATAGACATTTAAAGTGGCCTGCAATTAATTAATATTTGAAATAAAAAAAGCACTAGCGGTTAAAATCTTATTGTTTTTTTTATTGTTACATGTAACACGCGTACTTTAGAGTCTCACAACTTTCTTTCAAAAATGAACACCATAAATTATTAGTAAAAGAGAATAAAATTATAAATATGAAAAAGTTATTTCTTTCATTCCTCATGCTAACCACCACAGTTGTTTTTGCGCAAAAAAAAGACTATCCTATACAAGCAATACCATTTAATGAAGTAAAGCTTACGGACAATTTTTGGTTACCAAGGCTCCAGATTAATCATACCGTTACTATTCCCGCATCCTTTGAAAGGTGCGAAAAGACTGGACGCGTGAAAAATTTTGTGATGGCTGGTGAACGATCCGGTAAATTTTGCACCATCTATCCTTTTGATGATACGGATATCTATAAGACCATTGAGGGGGCTTCTTACTCATTGAGTTTATTCCCTGATCCTAAACTGGAAAAATATGTTGATTCACTAATTACCATCATAGCTGCTGCGCAGGAAAGCGATGGTTATTTGTATACCGCAAGAACCATTGATCCTAATAACGTTGGCCCCTGGGTTGGCAAAGTAAGATGGGAAAAAGAACGGGAACTTAGTCATGAATTGTATAACGCCGGTCACATGTACGAAGCTGCCGTTGCGCATTATTTAGCAACAGGAAAGAAATCATTTTTAAATATTGCTTTGAAAAATGCTGACCTTGTTTGCTCAGTTTTTGGGCCTGATAAAAAACATGTTGCTCCCGGCCACGAAGTAGTGGAAATGGGCCTGGTAAAATTGTACAGGATAACCGGCAACGAAAAATATTTGCAAACCGCAAAGTTTTTTGTAGAAGAACGCGGGCATTACAAAGGCTACGATTCTACCAGCACCGATGAATGGAAAAATGGAATTTACTGGCAGGATGATAAACCGGTTGTAGATCAAACAGAGGCAGAAGGACATGCAGTGCGGGCCGGTTATTTATATTCAGCCATGGCAGATATTGCTGCCTTAACAGGTGATGAAAAACTATTAAATGCTGTGGATACTATTTGGAACAATCTGGTTTCAAAAAAATTATATGTTCAAGGTGGCGCTGGTGCAGTTGGCGCTGGAGAGCGATACGGCGCCAATTACGAATTGCCCAATTCAACTGCCTATAATGAAACCTGCGCTGCGATTGCAAATGTTTTTTGGAATGAAAGAATGTTCTTACTCCATGGTGATTCAAAATATATTGATGTGCTGGAAAAGATTTTATACAACGGACTGATCTCAGGTGTAGGCCTGGATGGAAAATCATTTTTTTATACAAACGCTATGCAAATAAAAAATAGTTTTACGCATCCTGATATGGAGCGGGAGCGCTCGGGTTGGTTTCCATGTTCATGCTGTCCAACAAATGTTGTAAGGCTGTTGCCATCTGTCCCTGGTTACATATATGCGCAAAAAGATGACAAGCTATTTGTAAATCTTTTTATCAGCAGCAATGTTTCATTAAATATTCAAAACAAGCAGGTTACTATTATTCAGCAAAATAATTATCCCTGGAATGGTGATTTAAAATTTACTGTTAATCCGAAAAATTCCTTTGATTTTTCCATGCTGATACGCATACCAGGATGGGCGCAAAATGAAGCGATTCCATCTGACCTTTATTCCTATAAAACTAGTTCCGATAAAAAAACAATCATAACAATTAATGGAAAAGAAGTGGGCTACGACATTCAAAATGGATATGCCGTAATAAGCAGAATATGGAAAAAGAATGACCTCGTTAAGGTAATGCTTCCTATGGAAGTAAGAGAAGTAGTCGCAAACAACAGCGTAAAAAATGATATCGGTAAAGTTGCTTTGCAGCGCGGCCCGATTATGTATTGTGCTGAATGGGTTGATAACAACGGAAAGGCAGCAAACATTATCATTCAGGCTGGCAGCACATTTACAACAGAATATAAAGCTGGTTTATTGAACGGAATTGAAATTTTAAAAGGCAACGCCCTGGCCTTGATTGTAGATGAAAAAGAACAAAATGTAAAAACTATAACGCAGGCATTCACTGCCATTCCATATTACGCATGGGCAAACAGGGGCAAAGGGGAAATGATGGTTTGGTTTCCGCAAAAAGTTAAAGACATTGATATTGTTACTCAAGAATAATTTGACATTTTTTTAAAGTTTACCTGATTTTATGATTCAATCTATAAGACATATTACGGCTTTTTATATTTTAATAACAATTTTATTTGCCTGCACGAATCGTCTCTCCGCGCAGCAATATGAGGTAACCGCTCAAACTCCCCCGATGGGTTGGAACAGTTATAATTGCTATGGCTCCGCTGTTCATGAGGATGAAGTGAAGGCAAATGCAGATTATGTTGCAGCCCATTTAAAACAATTCGGCTGGCAATATATTGTAGTAGATTTTTTATGGTCTTTTGATAATCCCCCGGGAAGTAATATTGGTAATCCATTTCAAAGCCGGCTTAGTGATGGTTCTTATATTCCTTGGTTAGCAATGGATACTAACGGTAGGCTCCTACCCGAAATTAATAAATTTCCCTCTGCATTTCCTGGTAAAGGATTTAAACCGCTGGGTGACTATATTCATTCTAAAGGTTTAAAATTTGGTATTCATGTAATGCGCGGTATTCCGCGCCAGGCAGTTTGGGCCAAATCTCCCGTATTAGGTACAAATGGAATTACGGCTGAGATGATTGCGGATACTTCATCAACCTGCCCATGGATGAATCATATGTACGGATTAAATATGAAAAAAACGGGCGCCCAGGAATATCTTAATTCCATTCTCCAGCTATATGCTTCGTGGGGTGTTGATTTTATTAAAGTAGATGACATTGCAAGGCCATATCGAAATGAAGAAATTGAAGGATATTCCAAGGCAATTAATAATTCAGGAAGGCCAATGGTTCTGAGTATTTCTCCCGGTGAAACGCCACTTATTGATTCCGCTCACGTAAAGAAGTATGCCAACATGTGGCGGATGGCGGATGATTTTTGGGACAATTGGGAACAACTATTAAAGATGTTCGACTACGCCAAAAACTGGGAGGGTATTGGCGGAACCGGCCACTGGCCTGATTGTGACATGTTGCAAATAGGAAAGCTATCGAAGCGTGGCCCTGTTGGTCCCGAACGTTATAGCCGATTTACGCAAGACGAATTATACACACACATAAGCTTTTGGTGTATTTATCGTTCTCCATTAATGTTCGGTGGTAATCTTCCTGAGAACAGGCAACTTGAAAATAATTTAATCAGCAATGAAGAAGTGATCAATGTAAATCAAAACGGTGAAAATCCTAAACAGGTATATAAAAAAGATGGCAGCATGGTTTGGATGTCGGATGTTAAAGGCAGCAAGGATATCTATATTGGGATGTTTAATATCGCCGACCATGCGCATAATGTTAGTATAGATTTTTCGCAACTTGGCATTAAGGGAAAAGTAAGTGCGCGCGATTTATGGAAACACACTGAACTTGGCACATTTAAGAAACAAATCACGCAAGTGATAAATGCCCATGGCTGTGTATTATTGAGATTGAAGATGTAATTGATCAAAACCAAATTGAACACATAGATTTTCTTAATGCGAATCTCTTACCACTTCACTACCAGAACCTCCCTTCAAAAAATCCATGTCGGCACCAAGGTGTGCCTGCTCCACATGTATTTGATATAAGTGCACGTAACCGCGCTTCTGTATGTTGTCTGTCTGCACCCATGCGGCCTTTCTTATCGCTAACTCGTCGTCTGATACATCTAATTGCAACGTTCTTTCATGGGCGTCAAGATTAATGATATCGCCATTTTGCACCATTGCCAAAGGTCCGCCCACAGCCGCTTCCGGTGATATGTGCAAAACTACAGTTCCAAAACCTGTTCCGCTCATCCTTCCGTCTGAAATACGTACCATATCTGTTATTCCCTGTTCTAATAACCTTTTGGGCAGCGCCATGTTTCCTACCTCAGCCATCCCGGGATATCCCTTTGGGCCCACATTTTTCAAAACCATAATACACGTCGCATCAATTTCCAACGCCGGATCGTCTATACGTGCATGGTAGTCCTCTATATTTTCAAATACAACTGCTTTACCGGAATGTTTTAATAATGCCGGGGTCGCTGCAGAAGGTTTTATTACTGCTCCGTCTGGTGCCAGGTTTCCTTTCACAACCACAATACCTGACTCTGGTTTAAAAGGGTTTTCCATTGTACCAATCACGCTCCTGTCATACACTTCAGAGGCCGCAGAATTTTCACCAATTGTTTTTCCATTCACTGTAATGGCATTATTGTGAATTACGGATTGCATTTCTTTTATCAAAGCTGGTAAACCACCGGAATAATACAAGTCTTCCATATAATTTTCGCCCGAAGGTTGAATGTTGGCAAGCAATGGAATCCGCTGTGAGTATTTATCAAAATCATCAATATTTAAATCAACGCCGATGCGGCCTGCAATCGCTAATAGATGAATTACAAAATTGGTTGAACCACCGATTGCAGCATTGATCATGATTGCATTTTCAAAAGCGCTTCGTGTAAGAATTTTTGAAAGCGTGACATCTTCTTTTACCATTTCTACAATGCGCCTTCCTGATAATTGCGACAATACTTTGCGCCGCGCATCCGCAGCCGGGATAGATGCATTGTTTGGCAATGAAAGTCCTAGGGCTTCGACCATAACGGCCATTGTAGACGCAGTTCCCATAACAGCGCAATGGCCCTGGGTGCGCGCCATACAGGCCTCGGCTTCTAAAAATTCCTCACCGGATATTTGCCCTAATTTATGCGCGGCATCAAACCGCCATACATCTGACGTACCAATATTTTTACCCTTCCAATGACCTTTTAACATTGGGCCGCCGGAGATAACCAAAGTGGGAATATCTACACTACAAGCGCCCATAACAAGTGAAGGCGTTGTTTTGTCGCAGCCACAAAGTAATACTACGCCATCAAGCGGATTCGCCCGGATAGATTCTTCCACATCCATACTTACAAGATTGCGGTAGAGCATTGCGGTTGGCTTGATCAGCGTTTCACCCAGCGACATGACGGGGAACTCAACCGGAAATCCGCCTGCTTCAAGTACACCCTTTTTTACAGCTTCTGCGAGATCCCTGAAATGTGCATTACACGGAGTAAGCTCGCTCCAGGTATTGCATATGCCAATCACCGACTTCCCGGCAAACATATCCGGGGGAATACCCTGGTTCTTCATCCATGCACGGTAAATAAAACCATCTTTGCCAGTGCGTCCAAACCAATTGCGGCTTCTTAATTTATCTGCTTCCATTATTTCTCAAAGTATATTCTTGATTCAAACTTTTTTTATAAAATTTTATAGGAATTCAGCGGCGTACAGTTTAAAACAAAGTAGTGAAATAAAAAATAAAAGTAAAAAGATTATCGCCAAAAATGATAATGACTTATTTAGATAAGTATCTAATTTCTTGTGTAACAGTAAACACTTTTCCCGCATATTATTACGGTATTTAACCAGATTTCATTTTAGAATTTTTTGAACCATTCTATTACACTTTGAGGATTCACGCTGGAATAATCATCAATAAAGCCAATGATATTTTTATAACCGGCAAATTCTTCCTTTTCATGCATCGTAGTAAGAACAACCGTTTTCATTGATGCATTGTTTGCAGCCTCTACGCCTTTGGGCGCGTCTTCAAAAACAATACAATTTTCCGGCGCAACTTTTAATAATCCTGCACATTGGGTGAACGTTTCAGGATCCGGCTTGCTGGTTACAACATCTTCCGCACTTACGATCGCTTTAAAAAAATGACGAACATCCAAATTATCTAATACAAAGTCTATATTAAAAGGTATTGCCGCAGAGCCAATACCCATAGGTATATTTTCTTTTTCTGCAATTAATAAAAACTCGTGTAAACCTTTTATGAGCTCTAGTTTCGGCAAATAAGCCTGCTGATATCGCCTTTCTTTTTCCACTGATAATTCATTTAATCTTTCATGACTAAAGTGATTGTTACCAAAAATTCTCTTAAGCAGTTCATCATTCTTGCCATACATTTCTGTCTTTACTTCATCCCAACTGAGCCCGGCGTTTAGGTCATTATTTAATATGTCATACCAGGCTTCGGCATGATATTGCATATCATTTATCATAGTTCCATTCAAATCAAAAATAAAAGCTACTTCTTGCATCAATGTAGGATTAGGGGTTTCACATCAAAGGATAAAAAAAAGCAAATTTAATTATAGGATACCTTATAAATGGTTTCACTATGATATTTTTCACCAGGTTTTAAGATAGTTGAAGGAAAATTTGGCTTATTCGGCGAATCAGGAAAGTGCTGGGTTTCGAGGCACAGTGCTGAATGCTGTTTTAAGGGGATGCCGCCGCGGTTGATAAATGTACCGTCTAAAAAATTGCCGGTATAAAATTGCAACCCAGGCTCGGTAGTATATATTTCCATTTTTCTGCCACTAACCGTGTCCGTTAGTTCCGCAACTTTTTGTAAACTCGTATCTTTTTTATTCAATACCCAATTGTGATCATACCCGCCTTTTACAGAATCAATATCTTTTCCAATCATTTTAGCAACTGTAAAATCGAAAGGAGTTCCTTTTACGGATTTGATTTCTCCTGTAGGAATCAAACTAGTATCAACGGGTGTGTATTTATCTGCGTCAATCATTAAACTGTGGCTGAGAATTGTATTCGATGGATCTCCCGTCAAATTAAAATAGCTGTGATTCGTTAAATTAACAGGCGTGGCTTTATCGGTTACGGCATTGTATTCAATTTTTAAGCCGTCATCATTTGTCAGCGTGTAATTTACATTTACGTCAAGATTTCCGGGAAAACCTTCTTCACCATCTTTACTTAAATAATGAAGCGATAAGGAAGGAATACTATCATTGGTTATTGACGCATCCCACACCACTTTATCAAATCCTTTCAAACCTCCATGCAACGTGTTTTTGCCATTATTGGCGGCAAGTTGATAGGTTTTACCATCAAGTGAGAATTTCGCATTTCCTATTCGATTTCCATACCGTCCTATTAATGCGCCAAAGTAGGGAGGGCTTTGCAAATACTGCCGCAAGCTATCAAACCCAATAATGATGCTTGATCTTTTTCCGTTTTTATCAGGGCAAATAAAAGAGGTTACTGTGCCCCCATAGTTAGAAATAGTTACCTGGTTGCCTTTACTGTTCGTCAAAGTAAAAAGAACGATTTTCTTACCATCGAATTCGCCCCAATCTTTTTTTGTAATTCCTTGTTTTGTGGAGTCCGTTAGGTTTTCTGAGGTGGTGTTATTTTTACTATTATTATTACAAGAGGCAACAGCGAATGCCATAAAAATTAATGGCAACATCTTTTTGTATTGATTCATTTTAGTGATTTTATATTTTGATTTTTAGAAGACTATTGAAAAAGTTTAAAAGCCGCGCATTTTTTACTTTTTGTCATTTGCATTATGAAAAGTTATCCTGAATGCCGCTGCATTTTCTGAAGCGTATTTTTTCGGTGGCTTTATTTCAAGAGCATTTTTTTTCTGCGACCAAGTCAACTTTTCTGCGCTACCAATTAATTCTACGGTTGCAATTTTATTATTAATATTTTTTGATGAAAGAGCGTTTACGATAATTGATTCTTTCGGTGAAGGTAAGGCAAGCGTGATCACATATAAGGTATCAGATTTTGTGGTGAAACGAATATCTTTTGATGTAAAATCCTTTTGCATTTTAAACTCCCCACCACCAGATTCAGTTGCTCCCTCACCAAATATTTTCCACGGGCGTGTACCATAAATTGCTTCACCATTTACAGAAAGCCATTGCCCGGTACCCAACAAAACATTCGTTTCTTCCTCAGTGATCGTGCCATCAGACCTTGGGCCAATATTTAGTAAAAGGTTGCCATTTTTACTTACAATATCAATAAGGTTCGTAATTACATATTGCGCCGTTTTAAAAGTATTATCATTGGTAAATCCCCACGATCTATTACCAATTGCGTCGTCTGTTTGCCATGCCAAATCCCTTATCCCTGCTAACTTTCCACGCTCCAGATCAAGAACAGCAGCGCTATCAGGATAAGCATCGTGTTTATAATTTATTACTACTTCCTTCCCTAGCGCTTTGGCATTGTTGTAATAAAATGCCGTGAATGATTTCCTGTATGGCTCCAATTCCTTTTGAGCAATCCACCAATCGAACCAAACCAAGTCCGGATGGTATTTGTTTACCAACTCTACATCGCGCAACAACCAATCATTCATAAATTCCGTTGACATTGGCGATCTATCCTCGTTAGCCTTTGTTCCGTCTATATTTACCGCCGGACCGTAAAAGTCGGCATAAGAAGAATCATTTACATCTGAATCAAAAGTTCGGCCACCGCCCATGAACCACCAATGTTCAATTCGATGTGACGAAACTCCAAAGAACAAACCTGCTTTACGGCTTGCCTTTTCCAAATCACCAATAATATCTCTTTTAGGGCCCATTAAAAAAGCGTTCCAACTGGTGAGCGCTGAATTATACATGGCAAATCCGTCATGGTGCTCAGCTACGGGTACAATATATTTTGCACCCGATTTTTTAAAAAGATCTACCCATTTTTCGGCGTCAAATTTTTCTGCCTTAAACATTGGAATAAAATCCTTGTAACCAAATTTACTCTGTGGGCCGTAGGTTTCTACATGATGTTTATAAACTTTTGAATCTTTTAAATACATCTGTCTTGGATACCATTCACTTTCAAAGGCAGGCACGGAATAAACACCCCAATGAATAAAAATTCCAAATTTTGCATCCCGAAACCAGCCTGGAATATGATAATGATCCAATGATTGCCATGTCGGCTGAAAAGCTGGCTCCTGCGCGGTAAGGCGGGTTGTAAATAAAAAAAACACTCCCATAACTATAACGGCTATTCGATAATTCTTCATTCCATTTTATTTTATTTATTTTATTTTGTTATCATAATTTAACCCATTTGTAAATGACTTTAAAATGATTTATAAAACTCCATTGCCTCATTTATTACTTTAACTCAAGTACCAACACTGAAAATGGCGGCAGTTGTACAGTCAATTCATCACCTTTTAAAGATGCCCCTTTAAAGTTTTGCGGTACTATTTTCTCCGGATCTTCAAATGTATTATGGTCCTGTACATTTTTAGAAGTTAATATTCTGCCACTTACTTTGCTATATTTTTTTCCATCAATTTTTATACTAACGGTTTCAGCTTTCTTTGAATTGATATTTGTAAGCGAAATATGTATAAGCCCGGTAGAGTCTTTTGAAGCGGAACCAGACACTGATGGTAAACTTTCATTTCCATAAATATAATTATCCGTTTTTATTTCAAGCGGCAACAGCATTGCATCCTGGTGGACATTGTACATTTCCATTACGTGATACGTAGGCGTCAAAATTATTTTTTCTTTATTAGTCAAAATAACGGCCTGTAAAACATTTATAGTTTGTGCCAAATTTGCCATGCGTACGCGATCAGAATGATTGTTGAAAATGTTTAACGTCATGCCGGCAATCATCGCATCGCGCATAGTATTTTGCTGGTACAAAAATCCGGGATTTGTTCCAGGCTCAACATCATACCAGCCGCCCCACTCGTCCACAATCAAGGCAATCTTTTTTTGTGGATCATATTTATCCATAATCTCAGAATGCTTTGTAACCAATTCTTCCATTTGCCACGCAGACTTTAAAGTTTGAAAATATTGTTGCTCTGTGAAGTCCACCGCAGGTCCTTTATGGTTCCATTCTATCACCGCATAATGATGTAGCCCTGTACCTGAAAGCATATTGTGCGGAATGTCGCGCATCAATACCTCCGTCCAATGATAATTGGCGTCACTGGCTCCTGAGGCGATGCGAAACAAGCCATGCGTGTTCGTCCAATCAGTCATGAATGTGGCATACTGCTTATAAATATTTACATAAAATTCCGGCGTCATATTTCCACCACATCCCCATACTTCATTACCAACACCCCAATATTTTACATTCCATGGCTTATCACGACCGTTCTTTCTACGCCAATCAGACATAGGGCTTTTGCCATCAAAATTTACATATTGCAACCATTGCGATAATTCCTGAACAGTGCCACTACCAACGTTACCCGCAAGATATGGATCAGCACCAAGGCGCTCACACATGTTCAGAAAATCGTGTGTGCCAAAGCTATTATCTTCTGTTACGCCTCCCCACCACGTATTAACCATAGCCGGCCTTTGACCTTTTGGCCCAACTCCATCTTTCCAATGGTAAGTATCTGCGAAACAACCGCCAGGCCAGCGTAACAAAGGAATTTTCATCTTTCTCAACGCAGCAATTACATCATTTCTTACTCCCTCAGTATTCGGGATGGTTTTATTTGAATCACCAACGTAAAAGCCATCATAAATACAGCGGCCGAGATGTTCGGCAAAATGGCCATAAATATTTTTGTTGATTTTTTGTTTGATAGAATCAGTATTTAATTCCATCGTTGTTTGCGCAGAAAGGCAAGACGTTAGAAAAGTACCAATAATAATAAGTGGTATTCGTTTCTTCATAATTAAAAAAAATTTAAAGCCATTTTCGAGCAAGAAAGGATGTGAACCTGGTTGATAATTGAAAGATAATAAAGAGGTAAATTAAAATTTATAGTTTAGAAAAAATAATTTAATTAGTGATGCTTTTCCAAATGATTTGCCCACGATATTTGACCAAAGACAGATGAATAGTATCTATTTGAAAGGCAAATAAATTTAAAAATAAATTACTAATATCCTTAAATTTCATTTGTGCCATCATCTATCGAAACAACGTAAGCGTCAGTTTTTTGACCGGTATGTTTAAAATATTTTCCAGATATTTCTTCTATGAGTTCTGCAACTGTATTTTCTTTTACCAAATTAATTGTACAACCACCGAAGCCTCCGCCCATCATTCTTGCGCCCAATACCGATTCATGATTTCTAACACAATCAACGAGGTAATCAAGTTCATCACAACTAACGCCATACATTTCACTAAGACCTTCGTGTGTCTCAAACATTTTTCTGCCCATGGCTGCAATATTTCCATACCGAAGATCTTCGCACGCGAGCAGTAGCCTGTTTATTTCCTGCACAATAAAACGAGCCCGCCTATCTATAAGTTCGTCTTTTGGCAAAACATATTTATCCAACATCGCTTCAGTTACATCCCGCAGAGAATTAACCCCTGGCACATATTCGTTGATCCATGCAACGGCTTGCGTACATTCTTTTCTCCGGGTGTTATATTCAGATGAGGCCAGTGAATGTTTTACTTTTGAATCAAACAATACTATTTTTAATCCTTCCAGTTTAAAGGGGACGTAATCAAAATCCAGTGACCTGCAATCGAGTTTTATCACATGGTCTTTTTTGCCCATCATAGAAGCAAACTGGTCCATAATTCCACACATAACCCCGGGGTATTCATGTTCCGCACTTTGTGCCATTTTTACCATTTCAATTTTACTAATACCAGCCTGGAGCAATTCATTCAAAGCAAAGATGGTAGCGCATTCAACGGCTGCTGAAGATGATAATCCTGCGCCAATCGGGACGTCGCTCATAAGTACGGCGTTGAAACCTTTTAAAGCAATATTTTTATGTTGAAATTGTGCAGCAGC
>JBBRSV010000056.1:0-28363 GCA_038245055.1 Chitinophagales bacterium
AAAACTTTTCTGATACCAGCCGGCTCCCTGCATTTGCAAAGGCTTCCCGTTTTTGTTTTGCAACAACCCGGTGTTTGCAATCTCCCAGCCGGTGTCATTTGAACCTGGCGCAGTCAAATCATCTCCGGGATGAAATAACCAAAGCGAATCTATTGGTAAATAATTATAAGGTATTAACTCTGACCAATAACCCTTATCTGTAAAATCCTGGGCTTTACAAAAAAAGCCACAGAATACAAATAACATTACCAAAAAAAGACGCACTGCCTTCACCGTGAAAATTGGTAGAATTTTCATATTTGCAATTTAAAAGGTAATAGAATTATAAAATGACACCCTTCCCCTTCCTTGCTTTCTACTTTTATTTCACCACCATGTGGTTTAATGATATCATAACTCGTCTGAATCACGGATTTAAATGGATTTATGGATGTCACGGATTTCATATTATTTTTTTTTGACGAGTCATGTCCTTATTCTGTGCAATCCATTAATCTAATTAATCCGTGATTCAGACAACTGGTAATTGAATTAAAAACATTGTTCCTTCTCCTTCCTTACTTTCCACTTTTATATCTCCGCCATGTGCTTTAATAATATCATAGCTCAAGCTCAATCCTAAACCAGTTCCCTGCCCCGTTGGCTTGGTAGTAAAGAAGGGTTGAAATATGCGATCAATAACAGTTCGCGATATTCCTTTACCATTATCTTTTACAATAATTTCTATCTTATCCTTTAAATTTCTTGTGATTACAGAAACGGTAGGCCGGTAAGCCGCCTGTTCGGCAGGCAGGCTTTCTTCGGTATTTTTTCTCCTTTCATTTACTGCATAAAATGCGTTGTTATATAAATTTAATAATACCCTGCCAATATCTTGTGTAACCAGGCTTACCTTACCAATACTTTCATCAAAATCTTCCTTAAAATCCGCATTGAAACTTTTGTCTTTTGCACGTAATCCATGATAGCTCAGTCGCAAATATTCATCGCATAAAGAATTTATGTCTATGGCTTCCTTTTGCGAAGAACCACTCCTGGAATGTTGAAGCATATTTTTTACAATAGCATCCGCGCGCTTTCCATGGTGATTTATTTTTTCTTCATTTTCTTTAATATTTATTGCGATCGATTTGGCTTCTTTATAATTTGCCTTATCAATTTCGTCATTCAACTCACCGACTAATTCCTTATTCACTTCAGAAAAATTATTTACAAAATTTAAAGGGTTTTGAATTTCATGAGCGATGCCAGCAGTCAGTTCACCGAGCGACGCCATTTTTTCTGATTGTATCAATTGCGCTTGTGTTATTTTCAATTGGGTTAACGTATTTTGAATTTCAGTCTTTTGCTTTTCAAGAATTTGATTAGCTCTTTGCTTATTTCGAAAGGCATACCATGCACCTCCGGCAAGTACCAACATAAGCACTAATCCGCCTATCAGTAACAATTGACTTGTTTTCGCTTCTGCATTTTTTTTTGCCTGAAGAGCATCTGCTATCTCCTGCTTTTTTTGAAAAGTATAATTCATACTTAGTTCTGTCGCCTTTTGAATATTATCCTTGCTTCTTACTGAATCTTCAATCGCAGCATATTTCTTAAAGTTGGCTAAAGCTTTCGTATAATTATTAGTTTGTTCATAGCATTCTGATAATTCTTTATAGGAGTTGCCAATGTCGGCTTCAAAGCCATTTTTATCATTTAATGATATAAATGCCTTTTCATAAAACGGTATCGCTTCGGTATATCTTTTTTCAAGTTTTAAAATACTTCCCATAGATGAATATCCCTGGTAAATGTCTAAAGGTTGTGCCGAAGAATCCGCCTTTAAAATGGCCAGTTTGCTTAATTTTTCAGCCTCGGCAAACTTGTTGGTGTTGGCAAGGCAAACTGCCGCTTTTGCCATACTTGCAGCCTGTGTTCCCTGGTCGCCGGTTTTGCCTGCAAGGGTCGCCGCTTTCATTGCAAATTCGTAACCTCCCTTCCAATTTTGCTTACCAATATAAAGACTGGAAAGGTTGGTATATGCGTACAGCTCAACATCTTTAAGGCCATGCTTTTCAGCAAGCATAATTGATTTTCTGTACGCTTGTTCACTTTTTAAAGAATCGCGTATAAGCGTGTACGTTATACCCATGTTCACCAGCGTGTAAGCCTGTGTCGGTTCATCTTTATTTGCCTCCGCAAGTGATAAAGCGCGTTGCTGATAATATAATGCTTGTGCAAAATTAGAGAGCTGTTGAAAGCCTATGGCAATATTGGAATAATTTGTTGGGAGGGCAGTTTTGTTATTATTTCTTTCATTAATTCCTATTGCCTTTTCATAAAACTGTATAGATGTATCGTACTTACTTTGCATGCCATACATCATTCCATAATTTGCATACACGTCTGCAAAGTCGGCAGAGTCTTTTGAGGGCTTTATAAAAGTTTTCAAAAAGCTTAAATTTTCTTCCGCGCTTTTATAATCACCTTTGAAGCAATAACTCGTTACGAGGTTGTTTCTTAAGTTAACCTCTCCTTTGTAATAAGCTATTTTTTGTGCGTCAGCAAGTATCTTTTTATTTAGTTTTATCGACGAATCAATATTTTCATTTCTTAGTAATTTTATTTTTTTTACATAAAGATTGATCCGTGCAGTATCACTGGCAGCTTTATTGATAAGTGCACTTAAGCTATCAATTTTTTTTGTTTGCGAATTACAAATACAAAAATTTGCTAAAAGAAAAGCAGTAAGTATAAACGTTTTCGTTACCATAGTCCTGGTTAAATTTAGAAATGAAGTCTTTTATCGAAATATAATTGCAAAACTTTCGCTGCCTACACTATTAATGTGTTAATTATTATCGTCAAAATATCAATCGTTTGTCGTGCAATCTATGATTATAGGGAAAGCATCATGAAAATAAAAAATTTTGCCATATTAATGACAAATAATTGCATTTGAATATTCTTATTGAATAAAGTTAGCCGCCGGGGTTTGTTCTTTTCATAAATATTACACATTTAATATTCAATCACTGCCTGGTGAATTCTTCTTCGTCTCATTAATTTTTTAACCTTTAAATCTTCTGCAATGAAACAATTGAAATTGTTATCATCTCCGTTAAATAATCATCTCCGCAAATTGTTATAAATTTTTAAGCTTGTAAAAAACGCCCAGCATTTCATTTAAGATTACAGCCATAACAAAAATATATTTCAAAAAAAATTCACTTTCAAGCGATCAGAATTTGCTGAAATTAAACGCTGATATCCCGAAGTAATTTCAGGCCTTCAACTTCAAAAATCGGGAGGCATTCGTTTCATTTCCTAAACTATTTAGCTCTTCAAATTATAGGAATGTTAACGCTTTAAATAAAGCAATAAATTCTGCAAATAGTTGCAAATCATTTACTTTTTTCAAAAAATGTAGATTATTTTAGTAAAATATCTTTAGAAAGATTACCACCTCAATACAAGGAAAGAGTTATTAATTTATTTTAACCTCCAAAATTTTTATTATGAAAAAGGTCTGCCTATTTTTTAAGATTTTTTCCCCTTGCATTTTTTACTTTTACGTTTTTACCTCCTGCGAAACTACATCCGCACAACAAAATAATTCAAATAGTGGCTGCGGCGGAATTATAAAAAAGTCAACCAGAATAATTCGGATACAAAATGATGGTGCTGATAAAATTAAATTAATTGATGAAGTTGGATGCCCTGCCTATACTTTAAATGTTGAGCCAGGTCAAGATGTCAAATGGGTAATTGATAACTCAATAATTATGTCGATAGACAGTATTGTGTTAAAACAGCAAAATGGAAATATATTTGAGAAGCCTCCACATAAACAGTTTTTTTCAAAACATTGGAAGGGAAAGGTTAAAAAAACTGTTGGCATCGAAACGCAGGAATACGATATCTTCTGGAAAGGCGTTGATAGAAAATCCTTTCGCTATGATCCCTTAATTCAAATTAATCCGAAAATAAAATAGGCTACAAAAAAGGCCGGAGTACGACTGGCAGGCAACTATTAAATAAAATTTTTTAATCCCGTAAATTTCTTATGATGAAAATATTTTTTCTTTTTGCTAATATTTTTTATACCTGCTTCTTACTTTCACCGGCATCTCCCAATCATGCTTACACCAAAACAAAGCAAACTTTCAACGATACGATAGAGAGGGTTTTTAATAAAATGGTGATTACAATTAGTGAAGGCGATGCGACATCCGGGAAGCTTACTATGACACTTATTAATGGGAAGAGTGCTCGCCAGGTTTCGGCCGACCATGGACAAACCATACAATGGTTGCTTCATCCAAATAATAGTGTTTCGGAAATAATAGCAATTGAGGAAAAAAGTATCACCAATAATTACAATATTTTTTCCGTAGATCCAGGGCCTGTTGGTGGTTCAAAAAACTGGGAGGGAACTATTTCCCCAGACACCGACAACCCATATGAATGGTATAGCATCGTATGGAAAGATAAAAACGGCATCCAACATACAGACGATCCGCTAATCCAGGTAAATCCACAAGTAAACTGAAATGAACACACAGTTTCAAATCAGTTATTCTAAATAAAAAAAATAATAAATACAAACGGGAATTCTAACCATAGATTTTAAGCTATCTAACTTAGGATTTTCATTTTTATTTCGTTAGATGTGACGGTAGGTTTCATATAATTAAGGTAGTATGTTGAAACATAAGCTCATAAAATAATAACTTCATGTTCATTTTATTCAAAAAGGAACAGTATTTTAGTAAAATATTCTGCTGAAAGATCAACCAACCTCTGTACAGGAAAGAATAAATAAATCTTTCACTTCCAAAATTTTTCTTCATGAAATCATTCCTGCATTTCAATATCCTTGTTGCCATTTTTTGCATAATCCTTTTTACCCAACTTACGTCCTGCGTAGTTATTCGGGTTACGGACGCCGACACGGGTTCTGGTAAATTGACATTAAAAGATAAAAAAGGTAAACCAGCTGACACACTAATTACCACATCAGGTAAGATCATTAAATGGAAAATTGAGACCCATATTGTAAAATCCTTTCATAGCATACCACCAAAACCCAGCGCTGAAAATTCAAGTGTATTCAAAAAGGAACCTCATAAAAAGTTCCTCTCAAAAACCTTTAAAGGAAAACTTGAAAAAACCGAAACTGTTAGGAAGGAAGTGTATAGCATATTGTGGGAAGACCAGAAACACAATCCTCTACATACTTATGATCCGCTCATTCAAGTTAATCCAAAATGATGAATATTTTCAAGTCCATTTTAGACAAACGTATTTTATGTCTTTTCGGGCTTTTGTTTATAATTACTTTGAATGCTTTAGCGCAGGATCAAAAGTTTGCAGATAGTTTCAGAAAGATTTACCACGAAGAAAAATTATCAGATACTGCGAAGCTTGAATTACTTAGACAGTTATCTTTCAATGAAGTCAGTGACCTGAACTTGTCCTTAACTTACGCGGAGGAATTGATAAGTTTGGCTGCTAAGGAAGGCAACGATAAATATTTGTTTCATGGCTATTTTCAAAAAGGAAACAAAGAAATAATATTGGGTAATTATCCGGAAGCTTTAGATGCCTACCTTAAAAGCGCGGACGTAGCAGAGAAAACGAAAGTAAATGAGCGGATAGGAAGCGCATTCGGCGCTATTGCCGATGTGTATGCGAAAACCGGCAGTTTTTCGAATGCAATGCTCTATTACCGCAAAGCAATCATTACTTTAAGAAGTTCTACTGACTCAATAGCACTGGCTGGAGATATTTTGAATGCCGGGGAAGCATTTCGTAATAATAAAATTTTTGATTCAGCGCTTATCTATTTTAAAGAATCTGAAAAAATATTTAAACAGCAACATTATCCGGTCGGCGAGGCTTATGCTATTGGAAATATGGGAATGGTTTATGCCAGTAGCGGCGAGGACGACCTCGCTGAAAAAAATATAAATGAGGCCATTAGTGCATTAGAAGCATCCAAAAACTATGCTCCTATTTGCGAATATCTTATTTCAATGTGTGAGATATATCAAAAAAAAAATGACAACCAAAAGGCCCTGAACTATGCGCAAAGAAGCCTCAGTCTTGCAGAACAATATAATTTAAAAGAACAAATTAGTGTTGCGAATCTTAAACTTTCAGGACTGTATGAGAAAACTTCCGAGCCTTACCAGGCGCTTAATCATTACAAAGATTACATCATATATCGCGACAGCATCAGAAACGTTGACTCGGTTCAAAAAATGGGCAACTTGATTAAGAACTTTGAAGTTGCACAAAAACAGTCAGAGGTAAACTTGCTTCACCGCCAGAAAAATTTGCAGCGGGCATTACTGTTTGCGGCAGTTTTCGTGCTGGTTATTATTTTAGTTTTGGCTATTATTCTATTCAAAAACAATCGGCAAAAGCAAAAGGCCTTCATGCTGCTTAGCAAAGCAAAAGCAATTACAGAAGACCAGCGTGACCAAACAAACAAAGCCCTGGAAAAATTGAAGAGGACACAGGCCCACCTCATTCAGTCTGAGAAGATGGCATCGCTCGGCGAACTAACGGCGGGTATAGCCCACGAAATACAAAACCCGCTAAACTTTGTTACTAATTTTTCTGAAGTAAATACCGAACTTATAACAGAATTGCAAGAAGAAAATAAGAAAGGAAATACTGATGCCGTAAACTCGATATCTGAAGAAATTTTTAAGAACGAAGAGAAGATCAGTCACCATGGAAAGAGAGCAGATGCAATAGTAAAAGGGATGCTGGAGCACAGCAGGAGCCATGCACCCGAAAAGAAACTTACGGATATCAATGCGCTGGCTGCTGAATATTTCCGCTTGAGTTATCATGGCTTAAGAGCTAAGGACAAATCTTTCAATGCAGAAATGCGCACCGATTTTGATCCGGAAGCCGGCGAGATAAATATTGTGCCCCAGGAACTAGGACGCGTGATCCTCAACCTGGTGAATAATGCTTTCTATGCTGTATCAGCAAGAAGTAAAGAACGGCCCGAAAACTTTAGTCCAACCGTTACCGTTAGTACTAAAAGAACAACTGAACAGGTGGTACTTTCTGTCAAGGATAATGGCACTGGTATGTCATCCCAAGTGAAAGAAAAAATATTTCAGCCATTTTTTACTACAAAAGACCCGGGCCTCGGCACCGGCCTGGGCTTATCAATAAGTTACGATATAGTAAAATCTCACGGCGGCGAAATCAAGGTTGAAAGCGAAATGGGCGTGGGCAGTGAGTTTACAATAACACTACCTATAGATACTGATTAAGGGATGACATGTTCATAATCAATGCAAGAATATTGTTTTATGAAAATCTCCAAAATATTTCAAAATATTTCATTAATCAATTTCAAATTTTGTTATTGAAAATATCACGATGTAATCTATCCTTTGTAACCTCTTTCCACGAATTACAACCAGCAAGGCCCATTGTTAAATCGATGTCGGCAAGTAAATTACTTACAACTTCTTTTACTCCTTGCTCGCCTGCAAGAGCAAGGCCATATACATAAGGGCGCCCAAGCAAAACAGCATTAGCACCTAAGGCCATCGCTTTAAACACGTCTGCACCACGTCGGATGCCACTGTCGAAAAGAATGGTGGTTTTGTCTTTAACTGCATCAGCGATGTCCTCGAGGGTATCAATAGCGCCAATTGCCCCGTCCAGTTGACGCCCTCCATGGTTGGAAACAATAATTCCATCAGCACCGTGATCAATTGCTTTTTTTGCATCGTCCGGGTGTAGAATTCCTTTAACTATTACCGGAAGTTTAGTGCACGTTCTTATAACCGCAAGATCATCCCACGTAGACGTAGGATTGGAAAAACAATTCGCAAAGTGCATCATGGTCCTCATTTTATCTTTTGACGGATCACCAACTTCCGCTAGAAAAATGGGATCGGAAAAATAATTTGCAAGGCCCTCATTATACAAAAAAGGCAGATAGGCATTTTGAATATCACGTTCGCGCCACGCAAATAATCTTGTATCTAACGTAACAACGATAGCACTATAACCAGCCCTTTCGGCACGGCCAATAATACTACGGGTAAAATCATTATTGCGTCCCCAATATAATTGAAACCAATGCGGATGCCCGCCGTGTACAGCTCCAATCTCCTCAATCGTTTTCGAAGAGACTGTACTAACTACCTGGGGTACACGTAAAAATTTCGCGGCCCGGGCAACAGCAACTTCAGCTTCAGGATGCGCAATAGACAACACTCCAACAGGCGCCAATAATAGTGGTGTTGGAAATTGTACGCCAAATAATTCAACAGCAATGCTGCGCTTCGATACATCACCCATCATCCTTGGAATTATTTGCCAGCGATTAAAAGCACTTTTATTATTATGCGCAGTTGTTTCTGCGCCGGCGCTTCCTGCGATGTATCCAAAGGCCTCCGGCTTCATTTCTTCCCCTGCTTTTTTTTCAAGCTCTTCGAATGATACGGGTAGCTGCAGTTTTATATTTTGAGTTCCCGCAAAATATATCTGCAATTGATATTGCATTCCCCCTGATAATTCGGGGATGGTGTTTGTATTCATATTGTAAGATTTAGCCGTTATAGCAGTTTTCTTTTTTCATGTATTCGTTCCCGTAATTTATGAAAAAATAACTGGCGGTCTTTCTCACTTGTTTCACTAACAAGCGTTGATTTTTTTAGTAAGATTTTAAGTGTTTCAAACGTATAATTAATAAATTCAGAATTCTTTGTCATCATATAGTTTATAACATTATGACTAATGAAAACCAGTCTCGTGCCGTCAATTTCAACTAATGTAGTATTGTCGCCTAAAAAAAAGTCATTGATATAAAATCCGTATTTCACTTTGTCTTGCTGCTGCGGTTTGCCATGCGGGAATTTGTAGCCATATTCAACCTGCAATTCAATATGATCAACTAATTTCTCAAGACAATCATACACCGTTTTTATGTCTTCCTGCGATTTAAAAATCCTGGTTTCTCTATAGTAATCTATTTGCCTTATGGTGGTATTTATGCAATCCATATTCCATATTTCCACGGAAGGAATCTGGAGATATAGGTCGGATATCTTTTTACCTGTTTTATTAAAAATATCGATAAAATCATCAATTAAAAACTGGCCTTTATTAAACTTTGGATAATCGAGGTCATAGCGGCTCCAGAAATAACATTTAAATGCAGCAAGTTCAGGAAACATGAAATGATGAAAGATCGGAATGTCTTTATTCAAGCTATACATTTGCTTTTCTTTCGCCGGTAAAAAAAATTGCAGCTGGTTTACGATACCCTGCAAATAATTTTCAAAATCAAATGAATTACGATCAATATTCTTTCCCCAAAAAATTAATGAATCATTTTGCAAATGCAAAAAACTATCAAGCGATATTTTATAATGTGCGGCAAGAATTTGTATTTCATCAAATGTCAAATGCTTCTCTCCCCTAATTCGCCTGTAAGCGCTATCGTTGCTTAAATTTAGGTGCTCAGCAATCGCATCAACCAAAGCCAGGTGCACCGGCAATTGTCTTTTTATTTCTTTTAAGAATGCTGCTTGAAGTACAACTGGGTCCATATGTTCAATTATAAACTAAATATAATTACATAATTAAACAGTTAAAAGTTCCCAGGTGAAAAAAGTTAATAATACTTGTAATACTAAACACATTTGCTAAAAATGCAAATAATTATTGATTCATTAGTTTATTTCAATTATGAACACTCAATTAAATTAGCAAATTTTACAGCAGAAGAAAAGTGCGAAAGGATTTAAAACTGCTGTGCGTACTGCGGAAACTCATATGCAAAACATTATAATAAAAACCAGGTTGTTATGAAATATATCATTTACATGTCACTGTTTTTACTGTTTACAATTTCAGTTTTTGCCCAAAAGAAAAAGGAATTAAGTTTCGCGTTTGTAAATGCAGCCAGTGCTTATCCTTTCTCACAGTTTGGCAAACTCTTTTCAGGAATTGAACATCCCGGTATGGAGATAGGTTATAGTTCCAATTGCCAAACAAAAAATAAACATGACTGGTTCAATGAGGTTAAGCTATCCTATTTCTATCACCGGTTTGTTCAACATGCACTTCTCTTATATACAGATTTTGGATACCGGTATAAATTTTCACAGGCACTCAATGCACAAGCTGCCGTAGGCGCAGGATACATGCAATCGATACCAGCTACAGCTAAATTGAAATTAGGCGATAACGGAGAATATAAAAATGACAAAGGCATTGGCAGGTCGCAGGTTTTGGCGGTAGTAAATATAAGTGTCGGCTATATTTTTCGATCGGTGATAATAAAATCACCTAAGATTTTTATAACCTACCAACAATTTTTGCAAACTCCTTTTGTAAAAGCTTACGTGCCCGTACTTCCTTATAACAGTATATTGATTGGATGCAGCCTCCCCTTTCAGTCACATAAAAAATAGAGTTATGAAAAATGCGCTGCTTATCATTTGTTTCGTAAATATTTGCCTTTCATGTAAGAAAGCACAAATACAACCTACACAATTATCTGCTATTGCCACGCCCTGGAATGATACCAGTAACAAACATCCAAAAAGTGCAGCTTTTACAGCGTTACTTAAAAAATACCACGACAAGGGCTTGCCAGGTATATCACTACTGGTAAATGATGCTAACGGTACATGGATAGGTGCAGTTGGAAAGGCCGATATTGAAAAGAATATTCCTTTTCAGGTCGGGCAGGTTTCAAAAATAGCCAGCATCACTAAACTCTTTATGGGAACATTAGTTTTCAAATTGATAGAAGACTCTGCAAACACGGGGCTTACTTACAACGCGTTAAACATGAAGATTGATCACTGGTTACCTTCTTCCATCACTGATAAACTACCTAATGGAAATAAAATAACCCTTGGCCAATGCATGAAACACGAAACAGGTGTGCCAGATGTAATAGAACAGAATGCCTTTTATCTCGCCGTATTGAATAACCCTAATAAAATATGGAAGCCCGAAGAGTTGCTTGAATTTGTATACAATAAGAAGCCCGTTTTTAGTCCCGGAGATACCGCCGTTTATTCCAATACCAACACCGTTCTCGTTATAATGGTGATTGAAGCGGCAACTCATAAAAGCCAAAGCGATCTCTTGAAACAATACATTTTAAATCCGCTGCATCTTTCCAATACTTTTTACCAGCCTCATGATGCGTTGCCGAACACAGTGGCACAAGGTTATTTTGATCTCTATAATAACAACACGATCGTTAACGTATCCAATCTTGTTACAGGCAGTGGAAATGGATATGGAGGCATTTACAGCAACCTGTTTGACCTGTTGAAATTTGAGAATGTATTATTTGTACAAAAGACTTTTCTAACGCCCACATCAATGGCTATTATGGAGACGTATGGAAAAAAGGACGATATAAATTATTATGGTTATGGGCTACAAAAATCATACATCCAGCCCAATGGCGATTATGGAATAGGACACAAAGGGCGTGACCTTGGGTACTCAGCGAATTTATTTTATTTCCCCAACAATAGCGTAACGCAAATATTTTTAATCAATTACGGCACCGACGCGAAAAGCAACCTGCAGCAGGTGTTTTATGATTTCCAGGAAGAATTGCTGAAACTTATTTTACAATAAGTATGCGAAACCGTTTAGCTATGAATAAATCCTAAATCAATTTTTTAAATAAAAATTAAAGAAATGAAATCAATCTTCACTTTATGGTCGTTAATGACTCTCTTAACTTACCAGTCGTTGAAAGGACAAGGTTTTTCAATGGAGCTACAAAGCCGCTTTCAACATATAATTGACAGCTTTCAGAATAATCCGGCAAACCCCTATGTGGGCGGAATGTCGGTTGCTGTTAAAGTAGATAAGCTTGCTGAGTGGCAGGGCGCCACTGGTTATGCAGCCCGGAATGTTGATGCCCAAAATAATCTTTTGCCGGGAGGGACAGCATTTTCAATTTCTAATCTCTCCAGGATTTACAGCGTAACAAAAACGTTTACTGCTTCCCTGGTTCTGGAGCTGGCAAATGCTGGCGTTTTTAAGTTGGATGAACCAATCACCAAATACCTTCCTTTGATTAGCAATGTAAATCCCGGCTTAAATACTTCCGTTACCATTCGGCAGTTATTAGTTCATGAAAGTGGCTATTCTGATTACACAGGGGAAATGCAACTACAAATTGCTGTTGCCTTTAATCCTAATCATGTATGGACACCCTATGAAATGGTTTCGTTCGTGCATCAAATTAGCGCACCTGGAACGGAACGCCGCTACTCCAGCACTAATTATATTTTACTTGGAGCCATCATTGAAACGGTAACAGGAAAGCCCGTGGAACAACAATTTCGTGACCGTTTTTTTAGTCCGTTGCAACTTAGCTCTATGTATTTTGATGGAAGAGAGGCTATTGGTAACAGGGGCGTGCTGGTTGCGCCTCATGATAACATCAGCCCATTCGATCCAATATTTCAATTAACGGGACAACCGACTTTCCCTGACGCCTATACGAATATATCTCGATTCCCGTTAACTGGCATTGTCTCACTCGCATTCACAAGCGGTGGCATTGTTTCCAATATTGCAGATCTCGCAGAATGGGGCAATGATTTGTACAATGGCAAGGCCACAAGTGAATCAACACTTAGCCAAATGCTGCAATCAATCTCTGCAACTCCCGATGAGGATGGTGACAGGCTTGGCTTCGGAATAATTCTTTCCAATAAAATAAGCGGGAAATATGATTTTATCGGCCATGATGGAAACGCACCGGGCTATCGCTCGATATTGTTTTATCAGCCACAGAAAAAATTGACGCTTGCGCTTATGACAAACTATCATGGTGCCAATCTTTATGATGTAGCGAAAAAACTTTATGAAGCACTCCCGGATTATTTGTGTGGAAATAATGATAAAGAGGAACAAAAGATCCAATTATGTTTCAATGGAAACACGCTTTGTGTATCAAACTCCGCTGCAGAAAATTTTATTAGAAAAGGGGCACACCTGGGATCATGCCTGCAATCTTCGAAAGTAAAAAATGAGGCAGTAGCTCACTATGATAATAATTCAATCTCTACATTCCCCAATCCTTTCACTTCTTCAACAACTATATCTTTCAAGTCAACAGTGGACGGATTAGTTTCTCTAAAAATATATGACATGAATGGCAAGATGGTTGCCAATATATATAACGGTACGGCACAACCGAAATTAACTAACAAAATAAATTTTGATGGAAGCAAACTGCCACCGGGTACATACGTCTGCAAACTGCAAACTTCTACCGGCAGTTCAGAAGAAAAACTAGTGAAACTCCGTTAATGCTGCCTTTAACCATTAACAGGTAAGTAAATGTTTTGATAAATTGTTTTAAAAATTTATTTATGAAAAAAAGTATAGCTGTTTACATAATATCCACGATTCTCCTAAATATGTTTCTTGCAAAAAGTTATTCCCAATCAATCGATGATTCCATGATGATTGCCAGAAGCGAGAAATGGAACATTGAATACAAAAAAGGGATTGTCACACTTTCACAACCAGGGTCAACCCAAACCTTTACTATGAATCTCACAAAGTTGGATTCAGGAAAAATAAAGCAAAAAAGAAAAGACAGCTCTTACATTGGCTTTTCCTCTTCGGGTGAAGGAACAAATTGGGATCAACAAAAATACATGACGATTAACAAGACCAAATTGTACAGGTTGCAATCCGGTAATGATGAAAATGCAACGCAATCACTATTTGCAATTTCATCCGAAATAAAGGAAACCAGGCAAACGCTTTTTGGAAGGATGATCAGCAAAAGCAATGAAAATAATAACGAAGTATTAAGTGATAAAAGATTGCTATCGGGAACTATCACAAGAAATAACACCTCGGACAAATGGGATTTTACAGTTGATAATTTTGATGATCCCTTCAGCAAGCAAGGATTACCCTTTATTTCTCCAATCCCGCTAACCGGTTTTTTAAAAGATGGCAAAGATTCTTTATTTTTTCACCCTACAACACTCAATGCAGATGTAGAATTGTCAGGAAATAATGGTGATCCCATGGCAGCGCTTAAATTCAGAAAAAAGCCAATGATTCTGTGGGTAAGAAAAGATATTGATAATCCATTGCAAGATGCTATTGGTGTGCTATTCGGTATAATTATAAGCGCTAAAAAATTGTAGCTTTTGTCTCAATTAAAAATTTATCGATAAAAAAAATATTACATGTGAAATTTTGAACTCAAATGCAGGAATAGTGTTATTTTTCTTTCATAAATAAAGAAAGAAATGGGAAAAGGCCCTAAGCGTTTAGTCATAATCGTTATACTACTTGTCTTGTCGTGGGTAGTGCATTATTCGTGGATATCGTTCCCAATTATAAGTGGTTATAATGCTAAACAAATGTGCTCTTGCGTATTTGTTTCTGGTAGAGATCAAAAGGCAATTGACACGTCTGATCTCGGTGAATTTCCTTTAAACGTTGCATCCAACAAAGTAAACCTAAAAGATTCATCTGTAACTGCAACTGTGTTAGGGATGGTAATGCAAAAAGCAATTTATCGAAACGGAATCGGCTGTACGCTCATTAATGAAATTAATGAAGAAAAACTGCGTTCACAGGTGTTCGTTATACCTGCGCCACCGCTCTTGAATACCGATTCCATTGCGTGGCCCTCCGGCGATAACGTTGCCGATAGTATTTCGACACACGTAGATAAAAATAAATTGCATGCTGCTATAGCTGCGGCATTTACAGAACCGCATGAGGGAAAAGAGCAAAGGACAAGGGCTGTTTTAATAGTGTATGACGGACAGATTGTGGGCGAAAAATATGCGCCAGGTTTTAATAAAAATATGAAGATGTATGGATGGTCGATGGCTAAAAGTTTTACCGGCGCAATGATTGGCATGTTAGTAAAAGAAAATAAATTAGACATTATGAAGCCTGCGCCTGTTGAGGAATGGAGCAAGCCAACTGATCCGCGCCATGCAATAACCATTCAAAATTTATTACAACAAACAAGTGGCCTGGATTTCCAGGAAGTGTATACAAAATCAAGCGATGTTACGAGAATGTTGTTCCAAAAAGGTGACATGGCAGCATATGCCGCTTCTCATACTTTATTGCACAAGCCCGGAACGGTTTTCAATTATTCAAGTGGCAATAGTAATATCCTTGCGCGGATTATACGTCAAACTGTTAGACAAAATGATTACGCGGCTTTTCCATTTACTTCATTATTTTATAAGATTGGAATGTATCACACTGACATGGAGCCTGATGCGTCCGGTACCTACGTAGGTTCTTCTTATGTAAATGCCACCGCGAGAGATTATGCCCGCTTTGGATTATTGTATTGCAACAACGGCGTTTGGAATGGCGAGCAGATTTTACCAGCAGATTGGGTCAGGCAAACAACAACCCCATTTGCTACTGACCCATTGAAACATTATGGTTATCAATTTTGGCTAAGTGGTTTTGACAAAGACAATTCCGCAAAAAGAAAATATCCTGATGTTCCGCCTGATATGTTCTATTGTGACGGCTTTGGATTTGAGATGGTCTATATTATTCCTTCCAAAAAATTAGTAGTTGTTCGCCTCGGCTTAACACTTGATAAATCGTTTGATGAAAATGACTTTTTGAAAAGTATACTGTCTGCAGTTGATAACAATTAGAAATAATTTCTTTTTCAATGATTAGATTCGATTTGCACTACTGTTTCAAAAAAGCAACAATTTTATCCCTTTCTGTATCCGTTAGAAGCGCCCTGCTTTGCATGTGCATTCCTACAGTTTCCCATTGTTCCGGGGAAAAAGTTGAGGGTGAAGGGGTATTATGACATCTCTGGCAATTTTCACCCCACAATTGAGCGCCGGATTTCATCGTTATTTTTTGGCTGGCAGTGCAACTGTTTAATAGCACAATTATTGACCCGATTACGAGAATGAGCAAGCTTAAAACAGTGAGTTTCTTGTTATTTATAATTTTCATCTCCTTTAATTTTTAAAGTTCTATGCAAAATTGTATGTAAGTAGAATTGGACTTAGTAACCTCGCCGGTATTTCCTCCTAAATTCGAACTGACGGTGTTGGTTCCTTTAATTGCTTCGTAAGAACATCTTACTACTGTGCGCCAATTGATCCAATAATTAAGGCTTATAGCCAAAGAATTATCTTTTGTTCCCCAAAGTGAATTGGATGGCGTTGTGTAATTGCCGTATCGCGCAGCCAGTTCAAAGTTTTTTACAATATTGTTTTTGGAAAACATGGGTCTTACTGCCGCCATAATATAACCCGTTTTTGTGTGATTATTAAATGAATAGCTGCTGGAATCTACAGGATTCAAATACGCTGCGTGATCTAATTTCGCCTCACTGTATTGACCTTTAATATTAACCTGGAAAGGTGAGAAATTTTCCACCAGGTTTAGATCCAATGCAAATAAATTAGCGTTGGCATTTTGAAATTTAGTTCCGGCATCACCAACTTTTCCTGTCATTAATGAAGCTCCTAATTCTAGTGATGAATTTGAAAGTGGTAGCCATCCTATTCTGCCCGTAAATGTTTTATTTCTATTATTATCCGTTATACCTACAAATTGGGCAGTGCCGTCGGGTTGAAGTTGCATTCCATTGGAAATCGCAAAATCATAACTCCATTTCATCGTTCCTGCCTGAAGCCCTCCTTCCACTTCTACAGCAAAATCTGAGGACTCAGGAATTCCTTCTGGGTCCGAAGCCAACTTGTTGATCCAGCCAGCCGCCAATCGTTTATTATAGGCGCCAAAAGGTAATACCAAATAGCCGCCCCTAAGTATTATTCCCGGCGTTGCATAATAAGAAACCGCTGCCCAGTTAACGCCAATTCCGTCAGCACTAAAAGATGGTTCAAATTCAAGAAGGAATTTTTTACCATGTCTCCAAAGTAGCATAGGACTAAACTCAAAATGGTCAGCATCTCCCACGCTATTGGCTTTAGAAACTTCAGATGAGCCATTGTAAGTAACGGTAGTTTTATTACTTGCATAGCCTACAGTTAACAGCCCCACAATCATGAGGTGTGAATCTCCTGGCTTAGTATAATTGGCTTCCTGTTCAATGCTATTTACCCTATCAAGTAATGCTGAGTCAACTACTGTTGTCTGGTTCTGCGCTCTCGTAATGGTTGAAAGCAACAGAAAAAGGCAAACCACCAATAATCGCTGAATTTGTTTGGTTAAAATGTTCATGACAATAAGATATAGTGCGTGAATTTTATAGTTATTATTTCCTGGCAAGCGTCCTCATATAGTTAATCACCGCCCACCTTTGATCAACTGTTAACACTGCTTTAAATGGGGGCATAGCCGTATGGCCGTGACCTTCCGAAATTTTATAATACAAGGTTCCATCAGATTCTGCCTGCACTGCTGCCGAAGTATGATCAGCTGGTTTAGGATGCAGCGATGCCGATGCAGGACCGTCTCCTTTTCCTTTATTGCCGTGACATGGAGCACAGTAAGAGATATAGAGTGTTCTTCCGTTTTTAATGGAAGCTGCATCTTTGGGCTCTGGGTTTCGTAAATTTTCTCCATCTTTTGGAATCGGCCACGGACTTGACTGCGCCTGGGCAAAATGAGTACTAAATAATATTGCAATCATCAATGCGATTGTTTTAAACGGATTGAATGAAGGTTTTGAATAAATGCTCATAGTTGTAAATTGTTTTAGAGAATAAATAAATTGAACCTGAATGAGAAAGCAATCATTATTTTTTCGGCGGGGTGCGGTGCGCTGTTATTAAAATAAAGGCTTTTTACATCTTTTAAAAATCGTGGAAAAATAAAAATCGAATTACAGATTTATTCGCTCTTTATTTTTTGAAGATTCATATTTTGTTTGTAATCGTAATGTGAGACTATCCTTAATCAAATTCCTCAAATATTCATTTAGTAAAATTAAGTAGTACCAAAAGCTACGAGAATGAGGTTAATCATGATGAAATATGATAGTTGTCATAATAGCTCAATTCTAAATAGAACGATTTATATTAAAGGAAAATAATGACCGTCATATGACTTTTATTTTTAAGAGTGAAGGAAATTACGTTGACCTATTTCATAAATCTTTTAACCAAAAACATTTACATATCAGGGCTTAAAAAAACGGTGGGTATTTACGTTGATCATCTTAGGCGACCGGTTGCAATGATTAACGGTCGGAGAATTACTTTCAGCTAATGTAATTGTTCTCAATAATTGTATTGGAAATGACACTGACTTGTATTACAGTTGTAACGGCAAAAAATCAGGAAATAAATTTCTTCTTACCCTAAAAATTAAATCTCCTGCTGCTTCGGGCATTTTAAGCAATTCTTTAATAATGATTTGTTCTTAAAATAACGGAAACAGATCAGCAAGAATATTTCCTAATGCAAAATGCCTGTTCTTTATTTTCCGCATTATTAATTATCTTATCATTCAGCTACCATCATTAAAAAAAAATAGGAAAAAGTGTGACATTTTACTCGCAGGTGCGAATAATCCAGTAACCAATTAATAAAAAAGATCAAGTTGAAAGAATCAAATTTACAGGAGGCGAAGTTTATTAAATATCTGGAAAGTTGCAAAGGATTGATTATAAAAGTAGCCCGCATTTATTGTTATGATGCTGAAGACCGGAAGGATCTGATACAGGATATCATTTTACAATTATGGAAGTCATTTCCAAAGTATGATAATACCTACGCCATTACCACCTGGACGTATAGAATTGCACTTAATGTATCCATTTCCTTTTTAAGAAAAGCTAAAAAAAGGCATAGCGCACACGCGGATTACATGCAACATTTTGAAATATTTCATTTTGAAGATGTTGCACCGGATGAGAAACTTGAGCATATTTATAAATTTATCGAAGGGCTTAAATCAATTGATAAAGCCATCATGATCCTTTTCATGGAAGGGTGTAAAAACAAAGAAATTTCTGCTGTAACCGGCATGAGTGATTCGAATATTTCCACAAGGAAGGAACGTATTAAAAATAAATTGAAACAGTATTTTGAAACCCAACAAAAACATCACAATGAAATTTGAAGAATTATCTGCTATATGGCACAGCAACGATGTAACACTTGATAAAAGTATCACGATAAATAAGGAATTTGTAAAGAACATAGGAATTGCAAAAGTAGCGGCAAGGCATTATGAAATAAAGCTGACAGCACTTATAGGAATTGTGACCGGGATATTTTTCACTATCTTTTTGTGTCAGTTTATTTTCGAATATTTCACAGACTTAAAATTCTCTGTTCCTGCAATGATCCTTTTAGTGACTACATGCTTTGGCCTGATCATAGAATTCTATAACCTGTTATTGGTTTATACAATTAACCCGGAATCGACTCTGGAAGAGGCACGGAAGAAATTAATAAGATTAAAAAAACTGGAAATCATTAATGTGTACAGCCTGTATGTTGTCATTCCATTATTTGGCGCTCCATTTATGATCGTGATGGCAAAGGCTTTCATGCATCTTGACCTATATGCCTTCAATACCAGCTGGCTTATTTATTTTACAGCAGGTAGCATCATTATTGCCGTAATACTCATCTACTTTTTAAGAAAATTTTCCGGAAAGAAATTATCTCAATCAATTTCTTTTTTAAATGGGTTAAGGGATGAAGACAGTCTTTTATAAATCCTAAAATTTACAATCGCATTTCTATTTAGGTATTCCAATCTTTCAATTATGAATTCACGTGTTCAATTTATCCTATAAAAAATATCAACCGAAAAACGCAAGGGAAAGGCAACGCTCATACCCGTTAATTTAGTATCTTCGATTTCAATTTAATCAACTCCTATGCATATTCCCAAAAAAAATCAACGCGCGCTTTTTGCTAAAGTCATTTACTTCGGCTTCGCCGGAATTTTAATAACAACTGGCTGCCTGGCGCAGACTAAAACCTCAGAAAACGCTTCGAAAGTAATCCACAGAAATTCACATTCTGAATATTCAAACGGCACGACGATTACACTCGGCGGAAATAAAATTCATACCGTGGGCAAGTTGCCAATCGTAGGAAGCAGCATGAAAAATTTTACGCTTACCGGCGTTGACCTTAAAGAGAAAACATCCTCAGAGTTTAAAGGCAAATATGTCATCATGAATATTTTCCCGAGTGTTAATACAGGAGTATGTTCTAAATCTGTAAGAAAATTTAATGAAGAAGCAGCGGGCCTGAATAACGCTACAGTTCTTTGTATTTCTAAAGACCTGCCATTTGCGCAAAAAGCCTTTTGTGGCGCTGAAGGAATTAATAATGTAGTAATGCTTTCTGATTTTAGAAGTGATTTTGGAAAAACCTATGGCGTTCAAATTGCAGATGGCCCAATGAAAGGTTTGCTGAGCCGCGCAGTAATTGTAGTAGACCCGCACGGCAAGATTGTTTACGAGCAACAGGTGCCGGAAATTGGCCAGGAGCCTGATTATGCTTCCGCAATTGCAGCTATTAAACAGTAATTACATTTTTTATTTGCGTGCTGAATCAATTATTGATTTTGAATTTATTTTTTGCAAGAGAGTAATTTCTTTTAGTTGGATTCAACGCCCTGGTGTATCGATACATTTTTCATTTATAGAAAAGATATTTTTAATCCGGGCTTCTCGCTGTAATGCTATTGCCATCGGGAACACCGACAGCCATAGCATACAAAGGAATTTCGTCCTCCCTGTCAATAGCCAAAATTTTGCATAAATCGTTATCAAAAAAGCCGCCTATATTCACCGAACCCTCGCCACATGCAGTTGACATTAAATTTATATTTGGAAAAGCATGTCCAGCCTCAAATAAAAAATGTAACTATATCTCCTGTCAAAATACTTCTTCACCGATCCTTCAATTACAGATGTGGCAACTATTATTACCGTGTGATAAAAACGTTGAGACCTTCCTGGCAATTTAAATTTGCTAATAAATCAAACCAAAAACTTCAAACTGATATCAGGTGATTAGAAAGTTTCAATACACCTTATAACAGCAGTTCAAAAGTTTTACTTGTAAGCTAGTTTTTAAGGGAATTGTTTTGCCAGGTTATCTAAATCTTAATTAATCTTAAATGGCGTTTGATAAACGGTTTAGCAATAATTATTTTAGCTGATACAAGCCAGCACGGAAAAGATTTTCCCATCCTTCGGACAGTTTTGGCGCCTTTTCGTCCGCAGGTACCCATATTCAATATTGCAATATTCTATCTTGCTACAGGCAGTCGTATTGAAAACGTTGCCGCTTCATTAAATACAATTAATTCATCATCAAAAACTAAAACAAATGAAAAAATTACTTCTCTTCTTATTCGCTCTTCCATTACTCAGCTTTGGCCAGAAACAGGTTGTGGTTAATTCCAGCCGCTATTTTCCCAAAGCCGACAAGGTGCTGGAGTTTGAAAAAGGACTTACTGCACATATTGCCAAATACCATAGCGGAGAATGGAAATGGCGTGTATATGAAATACAAACAGGTGAAGACGCGGGAGGTTACCATGTGGTAGAAGGCCCGAAAACCTGGGACGAATTTGATAAGCGCGGCAACCTTGGAGACGAGCATACAAAAGACTGGAACAAAAATGTAGCTCCATACTTGACTAATAAATATTCATCTACGTTTTCTGAATATATGGAAGAACTAAGTACTATACAACTAAATACTTTTACTGATAAAATTTCTATTACCCATGTATTTCCTAAACCTGGCTTATCGTACATGGTTGAAGACGTACTAAAGAAAATAAAAAAGGGTTGGGAAGCAGGTGCTCAAACCGTTGCTGTGTATAAGTCCGTTGCTTCCGGCCCATTTCAATATGCACTTGTATACCGGTTGAAAGATGGATTGAAAGAATTTACGGAAGGTTATCGCAAACCTTTTAAAGAAAGATATGAAGGCGCGAATGGCGAAGGAACGACTGAAACTTATTTATCAAAAATCAATGAATCAACAGATCATTCATGGTCTGAGCTGTTATTTTACCGGCCGGATTTAAGTGCCAAATAACGCATGGTGTTTTGGTGGTTTGGAGTCTTCCCGCTTGCGGGAAGACTTTTTTATTCAATAGAAGAAATCTTAAAACAAATTATATGGCGAAAATTTTAACGTGATTATTTTATTTTTTTAGAATGATTTTTATTTGAAATAATATAACTGGTGACAGCTCACCTCCACAAAAAGAAGAAAAAACAGATTTAAGAGATTTTATATGCAGTGGCATACTAGTTGTAATTATATTAAGATCCTGTCACAAAACCGGGATTAATATTAAGAATGAGTACAAGCAAAAGAAACAACAACGTTAAGGCTAAATCCAATGTCAAGGCAGGAACCGGATATCCTTCTCCAGCACAATTGGCAACACCAACTGATTTAAAAAAGGAAGAAGTTAAAAAAATAGTTGAGGCAGTAAATCCACTTATTGCGGATGCATTTGCATTATATACTAAAACGAAAAATTTTCACTGGCATCTTTCAGGATCGCATTTTAGAGACTATCATTTACTTTTTGATGAGCAGGCAGATGCAATTTTTGAAACAATAGATATTCTTGCTGAAAGAATGCGCAGAGTAGGTGGAACTACCATCCGCAGCATCACGCATATTACTTCCTTGCAAACAATTAGTG
This sequence comes from Chitinophagales bacterium, assembly GCA_038245055.1. GTDB lineage: Bacteria > Bacteroidota > Bacteroidia > Chitinophagales > Chitinophagaceae > Ginsengibacter. The sequence continues at coordinate 22,660 of JBBRSV010000056.1, forward strand.
ATAATAATGATGATTTTGTTTCACCAACGGAAATGATTGCCGAATTGTTAGGCGACAATCAGCACATTGCAAAAAACATTCGTGCCGCAATAAAAACTACAGAAGATAATAATGATAGTCCAACGAGTAATCTTCTACAGGAAATACTTGACGGAACCGAGAGAAGGATTTGGTTTTTATTTGAAGTGAGCCAGGGCGGACAAAACGAAATGTAAAATAAATTGTGCCACACCGCATTACGCCCCTTTTACAGGGGCGTTTTTATTTTCAACGATGGATGAGCAATAATTTACTGGAGATTTTGATATTTTCTTAGGGCACCTGGTGCGAAAAAGTTTGGAGTATTTCGTAATATGGATTTACAAAACTACTCCTGATTATTTGCGTTTGCGTATCTCCGTTATATCGTAACACGGCCTGCGTATCCAATATTTCATTTAGACAAATAAATTAATTCAATTCCTACATTTGAAAATTAATTCAACAGAAAATGGTAGCAAAGGCCTTCTTGCATCTTTAGTTTTAGTTAGCTACGTCCTAAAAATAAAAAAGGCTGCCGGCTTATGAGACAACCTCTTTTAATTTTTATTATCGTTCTTTTAATGGCCAATCAATACACCTAACAGTAACCCTGCTATTCCTCCTATTGCCACACCACTTCCAAATGATCCTGACCTTTGTTGCCTTTCCTGTTCGACTTGATTTATTCTGCGATCTCTTACAAAGTTGCTCATGGAACGCTCGCTTCTATAACCGTTTATTTTTTGGTCATATTGCTGGTTCATACGGTCGTAGTCCACCTGCCGCCTACGATCATCATTACGACTTTGGTTGCTGTAAGAATAATCATTTGAACGATTTTGCTGGCTATTATACCTGTTATCTCTTGTTTGATTTACCTGGTAGCGATCCTGTTTGTTATAGTTATCGTTCATGGATTGGGCTGAAGCAGCGCTTAACGAAAACGCAGCAATTAATATTATTATTAACTTTTTCATTGTCTTAATTTTAATTGATTAAAAAATTTATTGATGATGGTTTACCATTTTTTTGAGGCATGAAATGAGGCTTGGCTATTGGCCCTCTGATTACTTTTTACATATTGATATTCCAACCCGGAAATTTCATTTTTTCTTTGCATTTGTAGCCACTGGATTAGGTTTGATTTTTCACGGCCGCTCAAATGATGATTGTATTTTACTGAAACAATTTTTTTATCATATTCACGGTTAATCATCTTTAGTTTTTGCGTCTTTTCTTTGTAAGAAAAATAATTGTCGTTATAAGCTACGCTGTTGATTTTTTCAAAGCTGGAATGTTGTTTATAATCAGTATTGATTTTTTTATTGTCATTCCGGGCAATGTTTCTCTGATTGTTAGATTGTGCAGAAGCGAAACTTATAGTACCAGCTACAACCAAAATAATTGTAAAAATTTTTTTCATAATTGTATTTTTAAAACGTGATTGAATATATATAAGATGCGTTATTGAGCCTTTCGTTTAAAGGAGTAAATGTCGGTTCGTCGCAGTCTAAAAGCCTTTCGTCGCATAATTTGGATATGGGCTTTAAAAAGGAACTTTTTTTCAGGAGGGCTTGAAAATAATCGATGATTTTGATGTTGGTTACAGTATAAAAAGTTGCAAAATATTATTGCACCAAAGGGAACAGGGTAAAACGAAGATTAAAAAAATGTTTCATTTCAAAATGAATCATAATATGTGCATATAGTGTGGGCCATTGCGATGTTCAACCTCGGATGGTAAGCTAACATCGGACGGTTCTAAAAACGCTCTGGTAATAAAAACGCATAATACAATGTAGGCAAGATTGTGCAGGTACCAAATATTAATGGCCAGTCTCACATCTTGCTCTAACATGGGGACGTAAAACAGGAACACAAAAAAATTAATTACCACGTAAATACTCAGGCCGGTCACTACCCAAAAATCAGCCCGGCTGCTGAGGTCATTTATTTCATCTCTTAATTTAGCCAGGTAATACTGCATGCAATACACCAGTAAAAGATAGGCTTCAGCCGAAAGCAAGTTCCCACTCAGGTGCTCAGGATTTCCAAAATTCTCCACATAACTAAAATTAATTAGTATGATCAATATGGAAATAAAAGGCAGCATAACCTTAAGCCTGGAGAAAGAAGTTTGCGGCAGTATCGTAAAAAAATAACTGAAACATATAAACCTGGCGATGGAATGTATATTGTATAAAGGGTTATTACTTTGAAGCCATGAGGGCAGATAACCCGGAAAGGCGCTGATAATATCCCCTGCCAGGTTGATAAACACGGCAAAGATGAGATATACAATTACAGGCTTTAAAAAACCTGGTTGATTTCTTTTAAATAATAAAACAATCAGTGGAATCAGCGGTGCCCAAACTTCCGACCAATTCATTACTGATAAAAAAAATGCTTTCATTATTTATTAATTTCCTGCGCAGCAAATAATTGCGCCTGTAAATGGATGAATTTTTTAAACAGTTACAAACAAATTATTGAAGAATAGTAAATTACTGATTATCTTTCATAGGCTAAAATATTAACACCTTTTATCGCAATCACTTTAAAAAAGTTAATATGTTTCAAAAAAACCATGCACGATGTTTCACATCGCTTTTCTTTATTGTCCTTGTTATTTTTGCTTCCTGCAATGGTAATAATCCTGCACCGGCGACGGCAGATACGCTTACCACAATGTCATCTTCAAAAACACAATCAGTTACTAACTTACAAAGCTTTTTCCCAATTGATCTTGACACTTTGTGGGTTGATGCAACCACCTTTGCCGCGGTGCATCAAAAACTGGCATTTAGATTTTATTTTGACACCACCGGATCAATATTGATGAATGGCTGGAATACTAATGGTAGCGGCCCCTACTCTTCAACAGCTACCCTTTTGCTCTTTAAAGGCAAGAGAAGTTTAACAGCGCAATACCACGCGGGAAATTATTTAGGCAACTTGCTCCTCTCGCCAAATGATGTAAATGCGATACAAAAGATAGCCAAAGACAGTAACGCGTTATATATTCTTTTTGCACCGATCGACCCGGCCATCGCGAAATATCCCGACCAGGTTACCTATAATATATTAGTGACCAGTGATGATCCACATCCTTTAGTAAAAATACCGCATCCTACTTTTATCTCAACAGGTATAACTACAAATCCGTCACCGCCTGGCACTGCTAATTAAGATATAATGACCAGGAATGGACAACACCCATTTACCGGATTCATATTTGCGTATATACATCACCGTTATCTGCAAGCGATGGCTTTTGAAAGGCGCCATGCGCAAGAATGTTTTTATGACTATACCAAACCATAATTTCAATAAAGCAAGTGTTAATTACAGAAATATAATTAGCCAAAGTCTCATTTTTGTTTCTTTACTCTAAACCATTATTAGTTTGAGAAGCGGCCCGTTAGCTGATGACAAATTTTTAAACCCTGTGGGTGGGTGAAAGGTGATTTATCGAGGCTACTTAATAAGTACCTTGTATCGTCCGTTCTTAATTACAGCGGTGTCACCATTTGCTTTAAAAACAGTACCGCTAAAAGTGCCAGTGGCAATCCCGGTTGAAAGATTAAAACTTGCAACTGTGACGGTAAAAGGCCTTTCGGCCTGGCTATCGAATATGTCTTTTGGAGCTTTGTTATCGTAATAATAAAAAGCAGCTTTGTCCGCAACAATATTTGATCGATTTCGATCCAATGGTACCGGCAAAAAAACTGACATTACCAGGCCGGTATCAATTGAGCATGAAGATGGGCCAAAAAAAGTAATATCCATTTTTGAATACCCGCCAAAAAAACCAGAGTTCGTAGTGCCACCGCAAGCGTAAGAGCTTCCGGTTTCAAAATTCCAGGTGCCCACCGCAAGATCGTTTGCAGGATGACAAAGTAAACAATCGGGTAGAAATTTTGCTGAGCCCGGCGAGGGAGGGGGCAAAGAATCCATTGCCGGATTTCTAATAAGGGCAACAGTGTCGCCTCCTTCATAGCTGTAGTCTTTTTGGCAACCAGTATTTTGCAGCATAAGCAGCGGCACAACAAAGCAAGCTATAAGGAAATAATATGGTTTTGATAAGTTCATTTGGCAGACATAAGGCTAAAAACTAATAAACTAAATTTAGCTTATTTTTTGCTCAAAAATTTCTTTTTGTTGGCGCTGAATTTTCCGGTCACCATTTTGATTGGGCTTCGGATGCAAAGAATCAAACTGGTGAAATTGATCTTTTGTTGGAATAAGAATTGTCGATACAAATAATTTTTTTGTTATTTTTTTCCCTTTTCATTTGTAGGTGTTTATGGGTTACTTTTTGCTTTTGAACAGCATCTGGTTGAGGAACACTTTTGGAGGATTATTTACTTGTTCGGTTCGCGAAACCACCTTCCAATTCTTCCCATATTTTTTGCCATACTAATTTCCCAGGAAATGAGGAAGTGGTTAAAATTGAATAAAGGCTTAATGAATTTTAAAAGTTTTCACAATAAAACCTTTATAAAATACGTATTCTTCAAAGCAACCTGCCTATAAGATATGGCCGTTTATATTTGATAAATATCGAATAACAATAATCCGTATCTGGCAGAGAAATACGAAATAAAAATTTGCAGTAGCTGCTTGAAATAGCTTACCAGTATCTAAAATAACTATGAATGTCAACCATTATGGAATTTGCCGGGAATGTGTTACCTAATTCTTCGTCTTTTAGCGGGATGGAGAAAAGCTTCCATCACCTAAAAAAAGTCGCCGAGAATAAGTCAATTTCTTCTCAAAGGCGTAGCCTAAATTTTGGAATTGCTGCAAGATCCGGAAGAGGAATTCGCAGGGGCCTTCAGGAAATATTGCCTAATCCTCATGATAGAAATATGCAAGGACGATTTCAAGGCGCTATCGCCAGTTGGCTAGGAGCATCTGCCGTAAGTGAATTGGCAGCTTGCGACCAGGCACCCTTCATCAATGCATTTCAATTTATTAAAACCCAGGATTTTAAGGATAGGTTCAAAGTGCCAGTCACCGTTACCCAGTCGCAGGAAAATTTAATAACGGTATGCATAGACGCTTTTATTCCGCGGACTGCGATAATGTCTCCGGCCGGTACAGTTTCAGTTGAATTAATCTTGTCTGTAGCGGGCTGCATGTTGCAGGGAGGTACGCCTACGGGCAATAAAACAATACACATCGCCATCCCATATAATAAATTAACTCAAAGGGCCCAGGTAATTAAATTTGCTATTCATACGCCGGCAGGTAGCCTAACGGTTACGGCTGCACGCCTTATCTATCACAGCGAGAAGAATATCTTGGTTACGAAATTTAATGATGTTGCTTTTATAGCCGCCGGAGTTTTAAATGCGCGGTATGCTTTTTAAATCTTAAATAAGAATTACGCATTTTTAATTTCACGCTAAAAAAAATTCCAAGTAAAGGCAGCTTTCTTTAATGTTGCAAAGAGTCCATACTTTGCTACGTTATTCATTTGCCGAGCTAGTTGTTTAAAAATATATTCCAATAACATTATTTTTGCCAAAATGCGTTAGTATGGCATAAAATAGATTTTCCTACATCTATGTCAAACTAAATTGTCACTTATGAGATCACCTAAACTTGTGCTTGCTATAACTTTAGCGGTACTATTTGCACCATGCTTATACTTTTGACGGCAGCGGCAGGTTAAGTA
>JBBRSV010000057.1:0-27707 GCA_038245055.1 Chitinophagales bacterium
ATAAAATCCCGGCTCGTCAAAATTAAAAGTTCCGTAATTGTAAACGATATCACTATGAGTAACGCTGTCGGTTACACGAATGGCGCTGTGGCCGAAGGTTGAATAAAGTAATTCGCCGGGGGTACAAGTTAAAATGCTGACCCTGATATGGCAGGAATCGTTTTGTGCAAATATATTTAGAGGAAAAAGTAATAATAATGTAAGTAAAAATTTCAAAGGATTATTTGTTAAGTATGGTGAATTATTAAATCAGTTGATTAAGTACTAATTCAGAATAACTTAATCACCGGAATTGAAAAACTAACGACTGTAATTCGGAGCTTCTCTTGTGATCTCAATATCGTGCGCATGGCTTTCTCTCATTCCTGCGTTGGTAATTTTTACAAATGCCGCCTTTTGAAGCGATGCAATGTCTTTTGCCCCGCAGTATCCCATTCCGGCCCGAAGCCCTCCTGTAAACTGGTGAACTACTTCACCTAAAAATCCTTTGTAGGCAACTCTGCCTTCAATTCCTTCCGGTACAAATTTCTTCGATTGCTCGTCGCCATTTTGGAAATAGCGATCGCTGCTACCCTGCGCCATCGCCCCGAGTGAACCCATTCCGCGATATTGTTTGAATTTTCTTCCTTCGTAAATAATTGTGTCGCCAGGACTTTCTTCAGTTCCGGCAAACACGCCTCCCATCATCACGCAACTTGCGCCGGCAGCAATTGCTTTTACCATATCGCCCGTGTACCTTATACCTCCATCGGCAATTATACCTACGTCTTTATTTTTTAAAGCAGCCGCTACTTCCAGCAGCGCAGTAATTTGAGGAACTCCCGCTCCGGCTACAATTCTTGTTGTACAGATGGAGCCCGGACCTATTCCCACTTTCACGGCATCAGCTCCCGCTTCAACCAGTGCTTTCGCGCCAGCAGCAGTAGCAATATTTCCTGCAATAACTTGTAGATTCTTAAAATCTTTTTTGGCTTGCTTAAGCGCATCAATAACTCCCTTTGTGTGGCCGTGGGCACTATCAAGACATATAACGTCAACGCCTACCTGTTGCAGCGCATAAACACGTTCACTCATATCTTTTGTAATTCCAACTCCGGCGCCAATCAATAATCTTCCAAATGAATCTTTAGCCGCATTCGGATGATTATGAACCTGCAAAATATCCCGATAAGTGATGAGCCCTTTCAAAATTCCTGCTTTGCTAACTACCGGCAGTTTTTCAATTTTATATTTTCTTAAGATGGATTGTGCTTTTTTTAAATCGGTTCCTTCGGGTGCTGTAATCAAATTCTCTTTCGTCATTAACTCACTCACTTTTCGCTTGAAGTTATCTTCAAAACGCAAATCGCGATTGGTAAGAATACCGACTAATTTTCCGACATTATCAACAATAGGAATACCGCCTATTTTATTCTCTTTCATAAGTTTCAGCGCGTCTCCTATCGTAGCATCAACCAGTAAAGTGATAGGATCTATTATCAGGCCGCTTTCACTGCGCTTTACCTTTCTAACTTGTGCAGCCTGCTGCTCTATACTCATGTTTTTGTGTAATATTCCAATGCCTCCCTCCCGTGCCAAAGCAATTGCCAGCGCAGCTTCTGTAACCGTATCCATTGCAGCGCTTAGCATTGGAATATTAATCGATAGCGTACTGGTAAGATTAGTTCTTGTGCTTACGTCGCGCGGTAAAACTTCGGAATATGCCGGAATAAGCAGCACATCATCGAACGTTAATCCATCACCGAAAAATTTTTTGGAACCTGCAGGAGCGTTATTTATTGTAGCCATGTGCAAAGATAAGGAAAGACCAAACACTGCTCAAAATGAAAAAAGATTTTATTGTTAGAAAAAATTATAGGGATGAAAATTGTCTTTCTTTCACTCTTAAATCGTCAGTTAAGTTTGTATATTTTACCGGGAAAGGAACCGACGATACCCTGCATTTCCAACATCAATAATGCAGCGGCAACTGCACTGCTGTTTAGTTTACTTTTAATAAACAAGTCATCTATATGTGCCTGTTCCTGCGATTGTAAAATATTAACTACTATTTTTTCATCAGGGGTTAATTCAATAAAAAGTTCCCGTTGTTTTTTTACAGAGGTAGCTTTTTTCTTTTTCCAACCCATATTTTCCAATAAATCATTAGCACAAGTAATGAGCCCGGCTTTATTATTTTTTATCAGGAAATTACAACCTTCGCTTTTCACATCATTAACTCTTGCAGGAAAAGCAAATACATCTTTATTATAACTATTGCCGAGTTCTGCTGTTATGAGTGAACCACCTTTTAAGCCGGATTCAACTACAACTACAACGTCACTTATGCCTGCTACGATTCTGTTTCGGGAAGGAAAATTTTGTCGGTCAGGTTTTGATAAACTTCTGAATTCTGTGAGTAAGCCTCCATTCGAAATCATTTGCTTTGCCAGCAATTTATTTTGAGAAGGATAAACCATATCCAGCCCGTGCGCCAGCACTCCAACGGTTTTTAAATTATTTTTGAATGAAGCTTTATGCGCAATGCTGTCAATTCCAAAAGCAAGACCACTAATTATTATAACATCCTCTTCTGAAAGTTCTTCTATAAATTTTTCGCAAATGCTTTTACCGTATTCATTGTTATTTCGCGTGCCAACCACCGCAACTATTTTTGAAGAATTCAAATCGGCGTTGCCTTTATAATACAACATAGCCGGGCTATCGTAGCAATTTAATAACCGTTGCGGATAATTTTTATCTGTAATAAAAAGCGGGGTGATTTTATATTTTTCAATAAAAGCAACTTCTTCTTCAGCTCTGTCAAAATCATGAAAATGTTTTATGGAATTTGCTCTAACAGTTCCGATGCCTTCAAGCCCTTCCAGTTGTTTCTTGCTTGCAGAAAAAATTGCTGTGGCACTTCCAAAATAATTTATTAATGCCTTTGCATGGACGTCGCCAATATTCGGAACAAGCGTAAGTGCAACCTGGTATTTTAATTCTGTCAGCAATAATGAATAGATAAGTCGGCAATAATAAAAAAAATTATTGAACCGATACAATACTTAATTCAGTTCGGCGATTTAGAGCACGTCCGCTTTCACTATTATTATCTGCAACAGGATTTGTTTCACCATTTCCTTTAAAACTTAACCTTTCATTTTTGATGCCTTTATTTACTAAGTAGTTTACAACTGCCACAGCGCGACCTTTTGAAAGAGTAAGGTTGTCGGCAGGTTTTCCAACATTATCCGTGTAACCACTTATTAATATTTTCATCGTTGGATTTTCATTCATGAATCTAACAACGTTATCCAATTCTGTTATTGATTCGGTTTTTAATTCAGTTTTTTTAGTATCGAAAAAAACGTTTTTTAATATGATGTGGGCATTTGCTTCAATGGGCTGCAATGGAATATCTGCTTCAAATGTTGAGTCTGGCGCAGTATTGCTTATGTTATAATTTTCTGAATAAAAAAGATATCCTTTTCGTTTCACATTAAAGGCATAATCTTTTCCAACAGGAAGGGTTACAAGATAATTACCATCTTCGTCTGTTTGTAATTTACTCACGAGTGTTCTTGTATTTATATCAGTTAACTCCACAGACGAAGGCAATCCTTGTTTTGTTTTATTATCATAAACATGACCTTTTACCCATAAAGTTTTTAACGGCCTCAAATCCTTTCTCAGTTCAAAAGTGTAAATATCAAGTCCGCCTTTGGAGTCACTACGATCACTGGAATAGTAGGCTGTTTTTCCATCGGAAGCAACAATTAAAGAGCCTTCATCATCGATTGTATTTACAGGATAGCCCAGGTTTTCCGGCTTGCTCCATTTTCCATCAGGCAATTTCCGGGTAACAAAAATATCGGGTTTATCACTGTATCCCGGATGGCCGTTAGAATTAAAATATAAGGTTTGATTATCAGCATGGATAAATGGAGTGCTTTCATCTCCGGCAGTATTAATTTCTGGGCCCAGGTTTAGTGGTTCATCCCACTTTCCTTTTTCATTTCGATGGCACACCCAAATATCTTTTCCTCCAAACCCGCCGGGAACACTGCTGCTAAAGTAAAGGTCTCTTTTATCCGGAGATAGTGAAGGCGATGATTCCCAAAATTCTGAGTTGACATTCGGTCCAAGATCTTCCGGCTCGCTCCAGCCATTATTTGTTAAATAAGAAATATAAAGGTCGCAACTGCCAAGTCCTTGCGGGAAATTACAGCCTGTAAAAAGAAGCCATTTGCCATCCTGCGAAATATTTTGCGCTCCTTCATTAAATGTTGAAGAATTTATTTTGCCAGGCAAAGGATAACCCTTACCCCAGGTACCGTTATGTAAATCGCTTTCATAAAAATCTTCTTTGCCTTTTATTCTTTTTGTAAAGATCATTTTCTTTCCATCGATAGTAAGGGAAGGAAAATATTCAAGATCAGTTGTATTGATACTGTCTCCGAGATTTATGGGTTTAAAAACATAATCTTTTTCAGGATGTTCTTTGTCATAATCAATGGCAAACTGGTAAGTACCTTTTCTAAATTCGCCCGCTTTTATGCTCCTGTCATTTAATTTAGGAACCTTTAAAAATTTATTCACTGCATCCAACGCATCTTTGAAACGGCCAGTGCCTGCCAGTGAAATGGAGTAAGGCAATAAATAATCACTTGTATAAACAGAGTCCATTAAAAATGCCTTTTCAAACTGGTTGACGGATTCGGCATAATTTTTCATATCTGCGTTTATGCCTGCCAGTGAGAGATACGCATCCACAAATTTTGGCTCAATTTTTAGCGCTTCATTTATCATTCTAATCGAAGCTGGATATTCTTCGCTGCGTGCTTTATTTAATGCAAGCATATAAATAGTAACTGCTTTTTCATTTACCGTTTGCGGATTATACCATTGGGCACTTGAAACATAAAAAGCAAAAAGCCCGAGAAACGAGGTGATGAAAATTTTTGGTATCAAGTTTTCTTTTTTTATTTTTTGGGGTAAATAAAATTAATAAGAAATATCCTTCTTATTCGCTAATGCCATGTTAACGTCAAACATTTCACTTTATTCTAAGGCACGTTTATGTATTTGTGAATCTGTAAAGAAAGTTCCCATTTTGGATTTTCTTTAATATATTCTATAATGGAAGGAGTAATTACTTCAGCTTTACTCCATTCCGGCTGAAGATAAAGTTTGCATGAAGGTGATACCAACGCAGCATATTTTTCTGCCCAGGCAAAATCGGACTTGTTAAATACAATTATTTTCAGCTCATGCGCGAGCTCCGGAAATCCATCTAAAGGGGCTTTAAATTTTTTTGGCGAAAGACAAATCCAATCCCACGAACCTGTAAGCGGGTGCGAACCCGATGTCTCTATATTCGTCAAAAATCCTTCTGCTTGCAAGTCGCGTGTAAGGTCTTCAAGATTATATAAAGTTGGTTCTCCACCGGTAATTACTACCAACCTTCCGGGATATTTTTTTGCGTTTGTTACGATTTGATCTAAAGCTTGCTCCGGGTATAATTCTTTATCCCAACTTTCTTTTACATCACACCAAACACAACCAACATCGCAGCCTGCAAGCCTTATAAAATAGGCAGCCTTGCCCTGGTGAAATCCTTCGCCCTGCAATGTGTAAAAGGATTCCATCACAGGAAGCGATGTTTTTTTTATAACTGTTTCAACGTTCATCATTTGTTATCAATAATAAAAATTAGTTCGTATTATGAATTAAGAAATAGGACATAAGATTTATTTTTCTTAAAAATTTCTGCTTACACATGCATTATAAGTATTGGTTAATAATGCTGCAATGGTCATTAAACCAACACCGCCAGGCACGGGAGAAATATGGCTACATTTTGGAGCAACACTTTCAAAATCAACATCTCCCACCAACGCGTAGCCGCTTTTTTTTGTTTCATCTTTTATGCGGTTAATTCCAACGTCAATTACCACCGCATTTTCCTTCACCATGTCTGCTTTCACAAATTTTGGTTTTCCAATTGCGGCAATTATCAAATCGGCCTGTCTGCAAATTTCCTCAAGATTTTTGGTACGTGAATGACAAAGTGTAACAGTCGCATTGCCAAATGGTAAATTACGGCTTAATAAAATACTTATCGGTGTGCCCACAATATTGCTTCTTCCAATAACTACCACGTTTTTGCCTGAGGTTTCAATATTATAATGTTGCAGTAATAACATGATTCCAAATGGAGTAGCAGAAATAAATGTGGGTAATCCGAGCACCATTTTACCAACATTTACCGGGTGAAAGCCATCCACATCTTTTTCCGGTAAGATCGAATTAATAACTTTTTCTTCTGAAATGTTAGCCGGTAATGGTAACTGCACTAATATTCCATCAATATCGGTATTGTCATTTAGTGAGCTTATTTGTTTTAAAAGTTCATCTTCGGTAATTGACGCATCAAAACGAAATAATGAAGAAGTGATTCCTATTTCGTTGCAATTTTTCACTTTAGATGCAACGTAGGTTTCACTTGCAGGGTTATTGCCAATAAGTATTGCCGCAAGATGCGGTAATTTTATACCTGTAGATTTTAAGGCTAAGATTTTATTTTTAAGATCATCTTTTATTTTTTGCGAAGCGATTTTTCCATCTAATAGTTGCATGCTGCAAATTTAACTACAAGCGTTTACTTAATCTTGTTTTTGCCCCAAAGAAGAAAATCTTAAATATTAATTATATTTTGGGCAAATAATTTACGAACGCTTTGAGAAATTCCTGTACACTATTCCTATTTATTTTATTTTGGCAAAGCGCCAGTACTCAGTCGCTTCGAAAGCCTGTCGCGGCTCCGTATACTGGGTTGGGCGCTTATAGCGTGAGCCATGTAGATGTATTTTCCGTTACCTCAAACCAGGCGGCGCTCGCGCAAATAAAAAATCCTGCATTAGCGGTTTATGGAGAAAGCAGATTTTTACTGGACGCAACAAATCTGTATTCTGCCATGTTCGCGCTGCCGACAAGCGAGGGCAATTTTGGTATACAAGTGGATTATTTTGGGTTCAAAAATTTTAATGAATCGCAAATCGGCCTGGTGTATGCACGCAGCGTTGGCTCGCGGTTGGATGTAGGTATTAAGTTTAATTACTATTCTTTTCGAATACCCTTGTATCAAAATTCTTCCACGGTTAATTTTGAAATTGGTGCCATCGCTCATCTTTCAGAAAAATTCAACGTTGGAATTCATTTTTATAACCCGGTGGGCGGAAATTTATCAAAAACAAATAATGAAAAGCTTAGTTCTGCTTATAAATTTGGTATCGGTTACGAAGCTTCCGAAGATTTTTTTTTAAGTGCAGAAATTGTTAAGCAGGAAGGTTTGCCCATAAACGTAAATGCCGGAATTCAATATAATTTTCAGAAACAATTTTTTGTAAGGGCAGGAATAGCTTCTGAAAATGAATCGCCGTATGCAGGCGCGGGTGTTAGCTGGAGCAATTTGCGCGTTGATGTTAGTGCCAGTTATCATCCGCAATTGGGATTTAGCCCGGGCCTCATGGTTATCGTTAACCTGAAAGAAAAGAACAATGAAAAAAACTAAGCATATAAAACATTTTGTTACGGCTACGATGTGTATTGTTTTCAGCGCCACTGTTGAATTTTCTTATGCTCAGTTAACACCGTTGGATGCAGAAGAACCGCTGCAGGCGGTGGAACAACAACTTGAAAATCTTACAGAATCAGGAGATGATGAAGTGACTGAAGATGACTCTTATCAACAGCAGCTTGTGCATTTTATTAAAACTCCCATCAATTTAAATTATGCAGATGAGGGGCAATTAAAAGAGCTTAAAATACTTTCTCCTATTCAAATTTATGGTCTTATAAGCTATAGAAATTTATTGGGAAGCTTTCTGAATATTTATGAATTACAAGCGGTGCCAGGTTGGGATATTGCGTTAATAAAAATTCTTCGGCCATACATAACGGTGAGCAATAGGCTAAATTTTACCAGTGATCTTAACAGCCGGTTTAACGACGGAGAAAATACGATACTTGTAAGAAGCGTTAATGTCCTCGAAAAATCAAAAGGTTATTTAAATAATGGAAGCGCTACTTCAAACTTTTATCAAGGGAGCCGTCAAAAATTACTGACTCGTTATAAATATTTATACAAAAATCTACTGCAATATGGTATAACTGCCGAGAAAGATGCAGGCGAACAATTTTTCAAAGGAAGGCAGGGCAGTGGCTTTGACTTTTATTCCGCTCATTTATTTGTAGGAAATCTTGGCGTTATTAAATCTCTTGCAATAGGAGATTTCAGTGTTAACCTTGGCCAGGGTTTAATTCAGTGGCAGGCGTTGGCCTTTAAAAAGAGTTCTGATGTACTCAATATTAAAAGACAGTCGGATATTTTGCGGCCCTACAATTCCGCAAACGAAATTTCATTTAACAGGGGTGCTGGAATTACCTTGAAAAAAAATAATTGGGAAGCGACAGGCTTTGTAAGTTTCCGGAAAATTGATGCAAATTTTAAAATGGATACAGTGAATTTGCACGGATATGTTTCTTCCCTGCAAACTTCAGGATACCACCGCACGTCAAGTGAACTTAAAGACAAGCATATACAGAGCCAATTAAGTTTTGGTGGTAATATTAATTATACTGTACCAAATTTTAGCGCAGGCGTAAACGCAGTTCATTATAATTTCGGGTACCCGATAACGAAAGCCCCGAACTTATATAATATGTATGCATTATCAGGAAAGCAATTTGGCAATTACAGTATTGATTACAGTTATACTTTTAAGAATATGCATTTTTTTGGCGAGGCCGCTTTTGATGAAAGTTTAAATAAAGCTTTTATAAACGGATTATTGGTAAATATGGATGCGAATGTTAGCATGACTTTTTTGTACCGAAATATTTCCAAAACTTACCAATCTTTATATTCCAATGCTTTCACGGAAAGTTATCTTCCAAACAATGAAAGCGGATTTTATTCGGGAATTTCTATAGCGGTATCCAATTTTTTAAAGATGGATGCATATGCAGATTTTTATCATTTTCCATGGTTGAAGTATCGTGTTAATGCGCCTTCTTCAGGAAATGATTATGTCCTGCAGCTTACCTATAAACCTAATAAGCAGGTTGAAATATATTCGCGTTTCAAAATTGAAAAAAAAGCAATTAATTATAATCCTTTTGAAGTGCCTTTGGATCCTGTAATGCAAAAAGCAAAACAGGGGTTAAGAACACAGTTTTCTTTCAAACTAGATACACGGTTTACTCTTCGGTCGAGGGTAGAACTTTCGTGGTTTGATAAAAAGGGAAACAGACCTCAAAACGGATTTTTGATGTTTACGGACGTATTATATAAGCCATTATTAAAACCATTTTCAGGCAACATCCGTTTTCAATATTTTGAAACTGACGGATACGATAGCAGGTTGTATGCTTATGAAAATGATGTTTTATATGGTTACTCGATCCCGGTTTTTTTTGATAAAGGTTATCGATATTATTTGAATATAAAATATGATATTAGAAAAAACTTTTCTGTTTGGGCAAGAATAGCCCAAACAATTTATCGGGATAAAAATAGCATAGGGACTGGGCTTGACATGGTTAAAGGAAATAAGAAATCCGAATTAACCCTGCAATTGATGTGGTCATTTTAGGTGCCTCTGCCTAAATTATTTCATTTATTTTATGCTTACATACTTATTGAATTAAGATACTTCCAGGAAGGTGTTATGGAAGTTTTTATTTGATAAACCAGTGAGGATTGCCATGGTAGTTTTTTAAATAAAAAGCCTCAACGAAAAAATCCCATTTATTGTTCCTTGGATGTTAATAAAAAAACAATTAACAAAATCTTCGCTTTTTTAATAAGAAACTTATATTTGTGGGAATCATTAAAACTACAACACACATGAGAAAATTTATTATGCTATTAGCATTGCTAATGCTCAACGGAGTATTTGTGTATGCGCAAACCCATACAGTTTCCGGGACTGTAAAGGATGAAACGGGCGCACCTTTGCCCTTTGCCAGCATCACCATTTCTGGCAGCAACACCGGATCAACAACAGATCAAAGTGGACATTTTAGCGTTAACGCGAGGAACGGTTCAATTTTGGTTTTTTCGGCTCTGGGTCACAAGCCTCAGGAAGTAAGGGTCTCTAATAATCGGACTTCCTATGACATTGAACTATCAAGTGCTATAAAAACAATGGATGAATTAATTGTAACTGCCGGCGGTATAAAAGCCAGTAGGAAACAAATTGGAACAGCAAACACAGTAGTTAGCAGTGCAGTACTTACAGCTGGTAAAGCGTTGAACGTCGCGGCTGGATTGCAGGGCAAAGTTGCCGGACTTCAAATTAGTGGTACAAGCGGTGGTGTTAACCCAAATTTCCGTTTGGTTTTGCGTGGTCAACGGTCCTTAACTGGTAACAACCAGGCGCTAATCGTTTTGGATAACGTAATTGTGCCAAATGCAATTTTAGGAAATCTAAACCCTGAAGATATTGAAGATGTTGTGGTTCTAAATGGTGCAGGAGCCGCAGCTCTTTATGGTTCGCAAGCATCAAACGGAGCTATAATTGTAACGACCAAAAAAGGAAAAAGAGGTGTTACAAGCATTGGTGTTTCTAATACTGTTACTGTTGAATCTGTTGCTTTTTACCCAAAGATTCAAACAAGGTTTGGTTCTGGTGGAAGTGGTTACGGTAGTGATGCAAATGGCAACCCGATTTTTAATTATCTTGAAAATCAGTCTTACGGCCCTGCATTCGATGGTATCAAAAGACCACTGGGCCCTGCCCTTGAAGATGGCTCACAGGATTCAGCGTATTATTCGTATAATAAAGGCCATTTAAACTTTTGGAACAAAGGAATTACAAATCAAACGGATCTATCACTTTCTACCGGCGATGAAAATTCAACTTTTTACGTATCGGGACAATATGCTACCACTACTGGTACTACACCGGGAGATAAATATAACCGTGTTTCGGCAAGGGCAAACGGTACTCGTAAAATTGGACAAAAGATTAATATTACCTATAGCACAGATTACACTCAAAATAGGTATGATATAACCACTGCTACAGGAAGTGTTTATACGAATATGCTTAATATGCCTTCCAATGTTGATATCACCAGATACAAAAATTGGAGAACGGATCCTTTTGCTAATCCAATCGGATATTACAATCCTTGGTATCAAAATCCTTATTTTTCAGCAGATGATAATAGATCGTCTGTTAGAAATGATTATTTGATTGCGAATGTTGAGATCAAATTTACCCCATTCAGAGGGCTCGATATAATTGCTCGCCAGGGTTTAACCACAAGCAATTCATCTAATAAGAATACTACGGGTGCCTTCACCTACACTGATTTTTCCAAACACACAGATGGAAGCTCTAAATCAGATATTTCTGGTTCAGTTTCTGACGGGAGCAGTTATAAGACTCAATTGCTAAGTACTGTGTACGCTCAATACAACAAAAAAATAAGTGATTTTGATTTTACATTGATTGGCGGTGCGCAAGCAACCCAGAACCAGGCAAAATATGTTGGTATTAGTGGAAACGGGTTGGTAGTCCCAGGATTGTTTAACGTTAGTAATGGCGTTGGTACGCCAGGCGCTGCAGAAGCTAATTTTACCGCACGTCAGATGGGAGTGTACGGAGATTTCAGAGCAGGTTATAAAAACTTCCTGTTTTTACACGCGACAGGCCGTAACGATTGGGTTTCAATATTGAATCCCAATAACTGGTCGTTCTTTTATCCTTCAATTGACCTTTCTTTTGTTGCAAGTGATGCGCTTTCTTTCCTGAAAAATAGTAAAACCATCAATTACCTAAAGTTCAGAGGTGGATGGTCTAAAGTTGGACAAGTAAATCTTGGTAATACTTCAGATTTTGGTGCTTATTATTTATTGCCAACTTTTTCAAGCGGATCCTACGGATTTCCTTACGGAAGCTTGCCAGGATTTACTGTCGACAATACCTTAGTTGCTCCAAGCTTAAAACCAGAAATCACCAAAGGATATGAAGTAGGTTTTGATTTAAACTTATTCCATGATCGCTTTGTAACAAATGTTACCTGGTATAATACAAAAACAGATAATCAAACCGTTAGCACAAGCGTATCCAATTCAACCGGCTTTACTCAATTAAGAACTAATGTTGGAGAAACCGAAAGCAAAGGACTCGAATTTACTGCCCACGTAACCCCTGTAAAAACGCAAGATTGGAACATAACAATTGGTGGAAACTATACTTATTTAGATAATAAGGTTAATTTCATTAGTGCCGCTGTTCCAAGTATTTCTTTAGCAACTTACGGTAGTACTGCAGGATCTTATGCGGTTGCAGGCCAGGTTTTTCCTGTAATTCAGGGTTATGATTACCGTCGTGACCCAGAAGGGCATGTAATAGTTGATGGCTTAACCGGCCTTCCTACAAAGTCTGACACGATCTCAATCCTTGGTAATGCAACCCCAAAAAATAAGATTGGTTTTGATGGAGCTGTGAGGTATAAAAACTTTAGTCTTTCTTTCTTATTTGAATACAGAGGAGGATATAAAGTTTATAATAATATGGGCCCTGAAATGGACTGGTCAGGAACAGGATATAGAACTGCTATATACAATCGCCAGCGGTTTGTTTATCCAAATTCGGTTATTGCTGATCCTGCCAATACCGGAAAGTACATTACCAATACAAATGTTACGATCAAAAATGGTAACGGTAATAATGGCTTCTGGACAGATGGTATTAACCGCGATGTAACTTCTAACTACGTAACATCAGGAGATTTTTGGAAACTAAGGGAAGTTTCCTTGTCATATGACTTACCCGGTTCTTTATTAGATAAAACGAAATTTATTAAAGGAGTTAGATTCAGCATCCAGGGACGTAATTTGTTGATGTGGATGGCTAAGGATAATTATTATACCGATCCTGAATATAGCGACGGTGGTAATGATACTAATGGTGTTGGACTTACTGGCTTAAATACGCCACCTCCCTCACGCTTTTATGGAGCAACTGTATCCGTAAAATTTTAAAGAAATTATTTCGATCGAAAAGCAAGCGTGGCAGGCAGATGCTTGTTTGAGATCGATAACAATAAAAATTATTAATTATGAAAAGAATAATGATTATTTTATTTGCCGGAATAATTGTGCTGGGCACATCCTGTAAAAAATATTTATCCATAAACACAGACCCGAACAGGGCAATTTCAGCGACGCCGCAATTGATATTACCGCAGGCTCTCACTGCTACAGCAAACAATTTGAATGGGTTCAATTCTTATGGCGCGCAATTAGTGGGATTTATGTCAAATGCCGGCGGTTACGGAGGATTTGGAACTGCAATTTCTTATAATTTTTCCGCATCTGATTTTGCAGGAAGATGGTCTGCAACTTATGATAATCTCGAAGATTATCAAACCATTATTAATGAATCAGCCGGTGTACCGGAATATAGCTATTTTGATGCCGTTGCGCGAATCATGCGAGCTCACGGCTTTCAATTGCTAGTGGACGCATATAATGATGTGCCCTACAAAGATGCACTTTTAGGCGGTGTTAACCTTACGCCAACTTATTCAGATGCGAAAGACATTTATAAGGATTTGGCCAGCCAGTTGGACACTGCAATTGCACACATAAACGTTGGAATGAATACTCCCGGTGTAACGCCATTGGGGAATGCTGATGTGATGTTTAAAGGTAATTTGAGTAAATGGAAACAATTTGCAAACACACTTAAGCTTAGATTATTAATTCACGGTAATGGTAAAGTTACCTTCGCAAATACTACGTTTGATGCTTCGGGATTTCTTACCACTGATGCCCTGATTAATCCGGGCTTTACCCGGGATAATGGAAAACAAAATCCCAAATGGAATAGCTGGGGCTTTGGGTATACAGGCACAGATGCTAATAAAGCATGGATGCCCAGTACTTACGTCCTTACTTTTTACACCGGAAAGAAATTACTTGACTCAGGAAGAGGTAAAGCGACCTACTATTTATATCCAAATACTCCCACGAACAGGTTAGGAGTAGAAGGAACCAGTACTATTCCAAGCCCTTCAGGAAGTTTTTGGTATCCCGGTACCAACAGAAATGGTACTTCTGCCGGTAACGCAACCGGTACTTTAAAAGGCCCTGAAGCTGGAATGCCGGTTATTACTGCAGCCGAAAGTTATTTCTTACAGGCTGAAGGAGTGGTGAGAGGAATTATTACAGGTGATGCGGGTAGTCTTTTCAACAGTGGAATTGCCGCCTCTTTTACTTATTTATATACACTTCCTGATGGAACGATATCTGGTGCTCCTGCCGCTGCCGCTGCCACTTATTTGGCGGACAATGCCACGAGCTACCTCGCTAATTATTCACTGGCTGCAACAACGGCTCAACAAATTGAAGCTATAATTACGCAGAAATACATTGCCCTTAACATGGTAAACAGTGATGAAGCTTGGAATGAATACCGCAGAACGCATTATCCAACCATTATAAGTACACCAGGTGCTGATGGCACGCAAACATTTGCCTCCAGTGTATCAGAATCTACAAGACCTGATAAATTGCCAACACGAATTTTATATCCATCTTCGGAAGGGCAGTTTAACGGTGCAAATGCACCCAAAGGGATATCGCCATTTAGCTCACTTGTATTCTGGGCTTTATAATTAATTCTAAAACAATCAACATGATACAACTAAAAATAAAAGCACTCTTTATACCTTGTATTCTTCTGCTGGGCTTCTCATCTTGCCTTAAGAAGAGTGGCATGAATATCGACACGAAAAACGGCCCGAATAACATTGTAGAGTTTGCAAACACGGGAGATAATATTTCGGGGGCAACTTCTACTTACCCGGAATTTCATATTGATCTTGGATCGCTTGCAAATGGTAAGACTGCTACCTTCAATGTTAATTTAAGCTATTCTGGCGGAGATGTAGCTCCTTCAGATATCACTGTTTCATTAGCGCTGGACCAGAGTACACTTACAACCTACAACACTCAAAACGGTACAAGTTATGTTCTCCCTCCCGCTGATGTTTTTTCATTACCTACTTCAGTAGTAATAAAAAAGGGAACTCGTCTTGCGCAGGTAGTAGCAACCATAACAAATAGCCCTAGTTTTGATTTTAATGCCAGCTATGCAATACCCGTTCAAATTGCTTCTGCATCCACAGGTACTGTAAGTGCCAATTTTGGAAAGGCAGTTTATTCATTTGGTTTGCGCAATATTTATGATGGGCATTACACAGTGACTGCTACGAGCCCTATGGTTGATGCAGCAAACCCAGGCCTTACAGGTAATTATCCGATGGATGTAAATTTAGTTACTACCGGAGCGAATAGCGTGGTTATGTATGATAAGGTTTATGGAGGCATTTACCATTCAATACATAGTGGATCCAGCATTTCCGCCTATGGTAGTTATTCCCCAATCTTTAATTTTGATCCTTCAGGTAATGGAACCATAATTAGTGTTACTAATTACTATGGGCAGCCTGCAGGTAATGGACGTTCCGCTTCAATGGATCCGTCAGGACTGGATAAATGGGATCCTGCTACAAAAACGATGGATGTGCAATATTGGTTGGATCAACCAGCCGTAATTACTCCGCATCGTACTTCTTTTAATGAACACTTTGTATATGTCGGACCGAGGTAACTAAATATTATTATTTTTGATTTTTTAATGGGCCCGGCTGCGAAAGTAGTTGGGCCCATTTGTTTGAGAAATACTAAATTAGATTTGCTTTAATTTAACGCGAAATAAAAACCGGAAATGATATCTCCATTAAATTATTTCTCAATTAATATTATAATCAACCAAATAATCATGAAGATAATATTGTTGTTCTTATTAGGGTTATGCTTGCCCTATTTAAATTTCGCACAGGCAGAAAAAGATAGTGTGAGTTTTAAAAAACTTATGCTGAACGAAGAGTTTGCTAATGGAACAGTCTTAATGAAGTCCGGCAGCACAGGAGATGCTGCGTTAAATTACGATACTGATAATCAAAATATTGTTTTTATTAAGAACGGAAAATATATGTTTTTGACCGGGACCGAGCTAATAGATACCGTTTATATAGCTAATAAAAAGTTTATACCGGTAAAGGATAAAATGTACGAAGTAATTGCAAACGGCGAAGTGGCACTACTTATTGAATATAATAATAAAAGGCATCCCGTTCAGGCAACTACCGATTATAACGGAAGTTCAAAAAAAGAATTAAGTCATGTTAGCAATACAGTTACAGATACTTATACTAATAAATTATATAAAAGTGATTACGATGTCGTTGTCGTTAAAACCTATTGGATACAAAAAGATAATTCCTTATATAAAGCCAACTCTGTAAAGCAGTTTATCAAACCATTTCCTGGTAAGATGCAAAATGCAATTGATCAGTTTGTAGAAACAAATCAAATAAATTTCAATGAGGAAAAGGATTTAATAAAGCTTGTTGATTTCTGTAATAGTAGGTCATAGGTAAATCATAAAATGACTTAATCTGATTCCAGATAATCATAGTTATTCATATCTTTTCCCTTTTATTTTCGCTTTCATTGGACTTTTACTTTAGATAGTTTCTACTATAAATTATGATTCCTTGAGAATTTTACGTAAAAGATTATTTAAAAAGGCATTATTTTCTAATTTTATAAAACTAAGCAGCGAACGGGCATAGGATGGTGTCTGTTAATTGTCGTGTGAAACATTTCCTAATTAACAATGTTTTTTGACCACACGTCGCGAAACCTTACATTTGCAAATTATTCTTAAAACTAAAATCAAACACATGACAAAATTTTTAATGTTGTTCGTTGTGTCAATGCTCTGCGGAGTATTGGCATTCGCACAAACACGTACGCTCTCTGGTACGGTTAAAGATGATGCGGGAGCTCCGGTTCCTTATGCAACCATCACAGAAAGTGGCACCAGAAATGCTACCACTGCCGACGCTAACGGTAATTTTACAATTAGGATGAAGGGAAATGGTGGCGTTACAGTTACCGCCACAGGCTACGGTGCTTCATCTATTACTCCTGAAGGTAACGTGGTAACTACATCATTAAAGCGAAATGCGCAAGAACTTTCTACAGTTACCATCACGACTGCATTGGGAATTAAAAGAAACAGGAACGAGTTACCTTATGCCGCCCAACAAGTGATGGGTGGTGAAGTAAGTAAAGAACGTACTTCTAATTTTATCGATAATCTGTCCGGAAAAGTTTCAGGTTTGGAACTTCGCCAGTCAAATGGTCTTGGAGCATCAACAAACGTTGTTTTGAGAGGTAATAAAACTATTGGATCAAATAATCAGGCACTTTTTGTTATTGATGGAGTTCCATTTGATAATGCTCAAACAAGTGGTAGCTCCCAGGCACAAGCTCGTGGTGGTTATGACTATGGTAATGCTGCTGCGGACATTAATCCTGACGATATTGAATCAATCACAGTTTTAAAAGGTGCTGCATCAACAGCGCTTTACGGTTCACGCGGAGGTAACGGTGTAATTTTAATTACTACAAAAAAGGGAAAAAAAGGATTGGGCATTACAGTCAATTCAGGTTTTACAACCGGAGCTATTGACAAATCAACCTTTCTTACTTACCAGAAGAAATACGGAGGTGGATATGGACAGTATTACGAAGATACAAGTGGATTTTTCTTTTATAGAGATCCGGCCAATGGCTATGCACCAGTAGATCCAGCCGATCCTGCCGGAAGATTAGTTGATCCAACAAGCGAAGATGCTTCTTATGGTCATATATTTGATCCCAACCTCATGGTCTATCAGTGGGACGCATTCGATCCTACATCTCCTTACTATAATAAAGCGCGTCCGTGGGTTGGTGCCGTAAATGATCCATCTACATTTTTTACCAAATCGTATTCTTCTAACCAGAGTGTGACGATAAATGGTGGTTCAGATAAAGCAACATTCAATCTTGGTTACACAAGAACTGACGATCACGGCATTTTGCCTAACAGTCACATTTCTAAGAACTTGATAAATTTTGCAAGTAATTTAAATATTACAGACAGACTTACTGCATCTGCAAGCATTAATTTTTCAAATATTGATGGTCTTGGCAGATATGGAACAGGGTATGATGATCAGAACCTTGCCGGTAATTTCAGGCAGTGGTGGCAGGTCAATAATGATGTCAAAGAACTAAAAGATGCCTATTTTAGAACAGGTAAGAACGTCACCTGGAATCCTGCGGATCCAACTGATCCAACTCCAATTTACTGGAACAACCCTTATTTTACAAGGTACCAGGATTACGAAACAGATTCAAGAAACAGGTATTTTGGAAATATGAGCCTTAATTATAAAGTTTCAAACTCTATCAACGTTCTTGGAAGGGCATCCCTTGATAATTATAGTGAATTACAAGAAGAGCGGCAAAACATAGGTAGTGTAAGTGTACCTTACTATTCAAGATACAATCATAGTTACAGCGAAACTAACTTTGATTTACTTGCTAATTTCGACAAAGATATTAGTTCAAGTTTCAATGTAAAAGTGTTAGCAGGTACCAATTTAAGGAAAGACCACGAGACCAGTATCTACGCCATAACAAACGGCGGTTTGATTATCCCCACAATTTATTCTTTGTCTAATTCAAAAAATCCTATTAACGCACCAACGGAAGCAGATTTAAGATCAGAAGTTGGGGGTGTTTTCGGAGGAGCTACATTAACGTATAAAGGAATTTTGATTTTAGATGGAACCTTCAGAAGAGATCAGTCTTCAACACTACCAAAGGGAAATAATGCTTATAACTATCCTTCTATTTCCGGTGGTTTTATTTTTTCCAAATTATTACCTTCATTAACCTGGCTTTCCTATGCAAAGGTTAGAGCAAACTATGCTGAAGTTGGTAATGATACAAGGCCTTATAGAACGCTATCTACATATGCTATTGGTTCACCTTTCGGGGCCGCAGCCCAGGCGGCAGTGCCAATTACCCAAGCTAATGGAAGTTTAAGGCCAGAACGCACAAAAAGTAATGAGTATGGTATAGAGGCTACTTTATTTAAAGGCCGCGCAGGTTTTGATGTTTCATATTATGAAGCAAAAACTTTCGATCAAATATTCGGCGTTTCAGTATCCACGGCTACTGGTTATAGCTCAAAATTCTTAAACTCAGGAACAGTTCAAAATAAGGGTTGGGAAGCTACGGTTTATGTAACACCTGTCAAAACCAAAGATTTCTCATGGACAATAAATGCTAATTGGACCAGGAACAGGAATAAAATAGTCGATCTTTATACTGATCCGGGTACTGGTCTTAAAACTACAAATATTGTGTTAGGATCTTACCAGGGTAATGTAACATTGAACGCTACGTTAGGTCAGCCATACGGAACAATTCGTGGTCAAAACTTTGTTTATTATGATCCAAATAACGTTGCAGGGAAATCAACCGGTCCGGCAAGCGAGAGAATTGTACAGGCAAACGGAAGGTATCGGTTATCTACTACCTCCAACGAGGTTATAGGAAATCCAAATCCTGATTGGACCGGAGGTGTGAATAACACTTTGAAATATAAAAACTTTTCATTGAGTTGGTTAATCGACGTGAGGCAAGGTGGCGACGTATTTTCACTTGACTTATTTTACGGCTTAGCTACAGGGTTATATCCTGAAACTGCCGGAAACAATGATCTTGGAAATCCATTAAGAGCTCAATTAGCTGATGGCGGTGGAATTATCAGGCAGGGTGTAACGGCAGATGGTAAACCCAATGCAAAACGTGTAAGTGCAGTTAATTACGGTGCATACGGTTATCGTTATTCTCCGGCCGCGGGATTCGTCTATGATGCTAGTTATGTAAAATTGAGAGAAGCTGTAATCGCATATGCACTTCCGGAAGCTATTGTTCATAAAACAAAATTCCTTAACGGTGTAGAGTTTTCTTTAATAGGAAGGAACCTTTGGATTATACACAAAAACCTGCCTTATGCAGATCCTGAGGAAATCGTTGCATCAGGAAATTTGCAGGGTTACCAAGCAGGAGCCTATCCTACAACAAGAACTTTCGCCTTCAACGTAAAACTTAAATTTTAAGAAAAATTTTATGAAAAAAATATTAATAATAGCGTTCATACCACTTCTTTTTACAGCATGTAAAAAAGATTTGACGAAGTTGAACATAGATCCAAAAAACCCGGCTACCGTTCCGGCTGAAGCGTTGTTCACCAACGGCGAGCATAATTTGGTAAATACTGTCACCTCATCTAATGTCAATCTGAATATATTTAGACTGGTCGACCAATATTGGCAAGAGACAACTTATCCTGATGAGAGTAACTATGATTTAAATCAGCGTAGTATTCCACAGAATTTTTGGGTAGCACTATATCGTGATGTGTTGCAAAATTTGCAAAGCAGTAAAAAATTGATTGCCACCTCAGATGCTCCAGGTGTGCAAAAGAACAAAGCAGCCCAGGCAGACATTCTGGAAGTGTATACTTACTATTATCTGGTTACCACTTATGGAAACATTCCATATACGCAAGCACTTAACATTGATAGTACCACAACGCCAAAGTACGATGACCAGACTGCGGTTTATTCAGCATTGCTTACCAGGCTGGATGCTGATATTGCAGCTCTTGATCCCTCTGTGGATGGATGGGGTGCAGCTGATATAATCTACGGCGGTGATGTTTCCGCGTGGAAATTATTTGCGAATTCTTTTAAATTAAAAATGGGTATTACCTTGGCAGATGCTGATCCAACCAAAGCTAAAAGTGTAGTTGAATCTGCTGTTGCTTCAGGCGTTTTTGCTTCTAACGCAGATAATGCTTCATTTGCCTACATGTCTGGGCCGCCAAACACAAATCCGATTTGGGTTGATCTTGTGCAAAGTGGCCGTAAAGATTTTGTGGCGGCTACTACGATAGTAAATATAATGAAGCCTTTAAATGATCCAAGAATTCCTTTGTACTTTACAACGGATTTTGCAGGGGGATATTCAGGTGCCGCACCAGGAGCCAGTAGTAATTACGCTACCTTCTCAAAGCCTTCAACGACCATAACCGATCCGGCATATCCTGCCTTGTTATTAGGTTATGATGAAGTTGAGTTCGACCTGGCTGAAGCAGTTGAGAGAGGATTTACGGTAACCGGCACTGCAATGAGCCATTATAATGCTGCTGTTACTGCATCCATTCTATATTGGGGTGGAACTACTTCAGACGCAACAACTTACCTTGCCCAGCCTTCGGTTAATTATTTAACTGCAGCAGGAACTTATAAGCAAAAAATAGGAACGCAAGAATGGATTGCACTCTATAACCGCGGTGTTGATTCATGGATTGCAATCAGGAGATTAGACTATCCTGTGATTGTCGCGCCATCTTCTGCACTTTCAGTTTTTCCAGTGCGATATACTTACCCAATTAATGAGCAAAATCTTAACAAAGCAAATTATGATGCAGCATCTGCAGCCATTGGTGGAGACAAAGTAGCTACAAAGTTGTTTTGGGATAAATTTTAAATAGCATTTATTTTTAAAATACGAAGCCGTCTCACTTATGGGGCGGCTTTTTATTTTAGGTAATATACTCTTAACATTGGATCGACGAGCGTTTGCATTTCCCTTTGGTTTAAGAAAATACATCTAATTTTAAAAGAAATACGAGAAAATGCGGTTTCAAGAAATGTAACAATTAGTGTTTATCGTTAAAATATCCATGTATTCTCGAAAGACATTTATCATCTTTTCACCTGATTTTTAATGTTATGCAGCGAAATACGGTTTATATATGTCATATAATTGTTAATGTTAAAATTATTAATTTAATATTTCGTTAACTTTCCATTTCGATTTGTTTTCAATATCACAAAAACTAAAAAGTCACCAATGAGAAAATTTTTAATGGTGTTTGCATTGCTAACGCTTAATGCAGCAATTGCATTTGGGCAAAGCCGTACCGTTTCCGGATCTGTAAAAGATGATACCGGTTCAGCAGTACCTTTTGCTACAATATCCGAAACCGGAACAAGGCGTGCTACAACAGCCGATGCAAATGGTAATTTTGAGATAAAAATTACACCTAATGCTTCACTCATCGTTACCGCAACCGGTTTTACTGCACTTACTGTTACTCCTGAAGGCTCCTCTGTTTCGGTTTTATTAAAACGAAATCCTGCAGAATTGACGGCTGTAGTAGTAACTACGGCATTGGGTTTAAGAAGTAATCGGGATAACCTTACGGTAGCCCAGTCAAGTGTGAAAGGTGCTGAACTCACCAAATCCGGAGAAACAAGTGTTTTAAATGCTTTGTCAAGTAAAGCTTCGGGTGTGCAAGTTGTAAGTTCAGGTAGTGACCCAGGAGAGAGTGCCTACATACAAATTCGTGGCCAAAGCACCATTACCGGCAATTTGCAACCGTTGTTTGTAATTGATGGAATTCCGGTTTCAAACAGTTCACTCGGAAATACTGTGGGTACAGGAACCAGCCAACAGTCAAGAATTTCAGATATTAACCCGGAAGATATAGCATCAGTTGATATATTGAAAGGTGCGTCTGCAGGAGTTTTATATGGTAGCCGCGCAGCAAATGGGGTAGTTCTTATCACCACAAAAAAAGGTAAGGCAAGTGCAGGTAAAATAAATATTTCTTTAAATTCCACTTATTCAACAGACGTTTTAAATAAAAGTGTCCCGTTGCAAACAACATTTGGGCAAGGCTTTAATGGGCGTTATGCATTTGGAAGCCGGTATGCATGGGGTGATAAAATTTCAGATAGAACGGGCGGATCCGATACTTATTTGACCTCGGGAGCCTATGCACTTTTGGCAGATGGAACGAAGCGGTACAAAATCGCCAATGGAACGGTAGCAAATATTCATGGTGGCAAAAACTCCACTGAAATTTATGACCATGCAAAGGAACTATTTCACAATGGAAACTATTTTAACAATACACTGGCTC
Organism: Chitinophagales bacterium; assembly: GCA_038245055.1. Taxonomy (GTDB): domain Bacteria; phylum Bacteroidota; class Bacteroidia; order Chitinophagales; family Chitinophagaceae; genus Ginsengibacter. Next base: position 22,974 of record JBBRSV010000057.1, read on the forward strand.
TAAGCGGTGGTGACGAGAAATCCCAATATTATGTAAGTCTTGCTAACGATGATCAGCAGGGAATATTAAAAGAACGATCAAATTATCACAGACGGTCTTTTAATTTTAATGCACAGCGACGATTTAGTGATATTGTAAATATGTCCACTAATTTTGAATATTCAAATGTTAAATCTAACCGGGTTCAGCAAGGTTCTAATACATCAGGTATATTTTTAGGTGGACTGCGCACGCCTGGCGACTTTAATAACCAACCATATACTGCGACTTATGTGGATGCATCTGGTGCTTTATACCCGAACCGGGAACTTGCTTATCGTAATCCAATAGGAGCCAGTACAAGTTCAATTTACGATAATCCATTTTGGGTACTGCATAATATTACCAGCACCACTGCAGTAAACCGGTTATTGGGTTCTTACGAAATAAACGTAAACGCTACTCCATGGCTCAATTTTTTAAGCCGTACCGGGGTTGATTATTATTCCGATGATAGAACAGATAATTTCCCGGTAATCTCTGCAACCTTTCCCGGAGGGAATTTAACAGTACAAGAACTTTCTGAAATGTCCTTTAATACTGACCTTTTGGCGAGAGTGAAAAGCAAGCTGTCGAGTGTTGTGGATTTCAACGGTTTTGTAGGTTTAAATTACAATAACCGCCTTTATGAAAATATTGGTGCAACAGTTTCAAACTTTATCTTGCCGGACGCACCTTTCAATCTACAAAATTCAGCAGGAGCATCAAGAACTCCTTTCAACAGTAATTCTGTAGTGAGGACAACTGCCGGATATGTTCAATTGGGATTTACAGCCTTTGATGCGTTAATATTGAATTTAACAGGAAGGGCGGAACATCCTTCAACTGTATCAAAAACTTTTTATTTTCCTTCTGCTTCCCTTGCATGGCAGTTTTCAAAATTAAAATCACTTTCAGAGAGTCATACCTTATCATTTGGAAAGATCAGGGGATCATATGGAGAAGTTGGTGTAGAACCCGGTCCATACTTAAACCAAACCTATTACGGTGGCGCCTCGGTGTCGGAATCTTACGGTCCCGCACTTGACGCCTCCTCTCCTGTTTATGGTGGCGGTTATTTAAGAAGCACTACAAAAGGGAACCCGGATTTGTCTCCGGAGCGCAAAAAGGAATATGAAGGCGGATTAGATTTGAGATTTTTTGCAGATCGCTTATCATTTAGCGGTACTTATTATAGTAACAAAACTGTCGGTGCCATATTACCTGTTCAGGTTCCTGCAACTACTGGATTCGAAGTGGAAAATGCAAATGCTGCCTCTATTCAAAATAAGGGTATAGAAACCGACCTCGGAATCACCTGGTTAAAAAGAAGTGCTGGTAAATTTAGTATAACCACGGACATTATTTGGTCACAAAATAAAAACAAAGTGCTAAGCCTTAATGGTACTAAGCAAATTGGCCTGAGTGGCTTTACAGGCGTTATTTCAAGCGCGGTGCCTGGGTATGGGTTAGGAGCATTTTGGGGAGTAGGATATGACCGGGATTCAAAAGGTAGCCTGGTGTTGGATGCAAATGGTTTTCCTACTGTTGCTCCAACAGAATCAGTTCTTGGCGATCCTAATCCTGATTGGACAGGAGCTATTAATACTACAGTCTCTTATAAGGGTATAAATTTTTCGTTCTTGTTTGACCACGTACAGGGTGGTGATGTATGGAATGGAACAAGGGCGGCTCTTACAACTATTGGCACTGCTGCAGTAACAGGCACCGAGGTAAAGGCGCCGACGGATTTAAAGGCTTATAACGGCTCTACCATTGCAGCAGGTACTACCTTCCGGGGATCAATAGTTGATTGGGGCGCTGGTCCGGTTGCTTTAACCCAGCCGTGGTACCAGGATATCGGTGGTGGTTTTGGAACGGCAACCGGACCTCAGTTTTTTGAAAAAGGAACCCGTACCCGTTTAAGAGAGATAAGTTTGGGATACACCTTGTCAGGAAAGAATTTTAGCCAAAAGACAAAATTTCAATCAATTGATTTTTCATTCACAGGCCGCAACATAATACTGTGGGCAAATTATCAGGGAATTGATCCCGAAACAAATTTGGCAGGGCCTTCTAACGGAAGGGGTATTGATTATTTTAATAATCCAAGTTCCAGATCATATTTATTTTCAATTAAAATCAATTATTAATTATGAAAAAAATTCAAATAAATATATATCTGTTTTCGGTTATTTTATTATTTTTTGCGAGCTCTTGTAAAAAGGTAGTTGAAAACATAAATATAGATCCGAACAACCCCACGTCCGCTCCTTATAGCTTAGTATTAAATGGAGCCGAGGTAGCGGGAATATTAATTTATGAAGGTAACCTTGCACGCATTGCGGGAATGTTTTCGCGGAGCTTTACAGGTGTAGACAGGCAATATGTTAGTTTAAACAATTATAACAGTTCTTCCGTAGATTATAATGATACCTGGGACGGTCTTTATGCAACCGTACTCACACAAGAAAAAACTGTAGCTGCTCAAGCGGCCCTGGTGAATGATAAAACCACTGTTGGCATAGCGCAAGTATTGATGGCTCAGGGTTTTGGCCTTGCTGCAGATTTGTGGGGAGACGTTCCGTTTTCAGAAGTTGGCGACCCGGCTAAATACCCAACTCCAAAATTTGATGCACAGGCAGATGTTTATAAAGGAGTTCAACTTTTACTGGATAGCGCAATAATCAATCTCTCCGCAAAGGTGGGCAATGGCCCCGGTACAAAGGATATTTATTTTGGCGGCAATGCCAGTAAGTGGCTAAAGGTAGCCTATACTTTAAAGGCCAGGTTTTCTCTTCATACGAAAGATTATGCCGGAGCGATAGTAAATGCGGGCAAAGGTATTAGTGATGCTGCAAATAATATGGTTGATCCCCATGGTCAAAGCTATTTAATCGACTTTAATGTTTACTATTCATTTCTTAGCTATGATAGGCCTGGGTATATGAACGCAGAAGGCGCTATTGCCCCCGCTTATCTTGACAGTACTAACACCCTTTATAAGGGTAATTCAAAAACGGATGAAACGGCACGGTTTGAGTTTTATTACCAGCAACAGCTAAATAGTAACGGCCTTGATCCGAATGTACTTGTAAGCTTTGATTGGGGGAACCCGGCGGACCAGGACGGTTTTTTTGGCGCTTCAACGCCTTTCCCCCTAGTTACATTTGAAGAAAATCAATTGATCTTAGCAGAAGCTTATATCAAAAGTAGCAGCGATGTTACCAATGCATTAGCCGCTTTAAATTCACACAGAGCTTACTTAAATACGGGTGCCAATATCAATTCAGGGTATCTTGCTGATGGCTCGCAATATCTTCCTTATGTAATAGCGGATTTTGCTCCCGGGGGAATTGTAAATCCCACTTCGGCGGGGCTCACTCAATCAAATGCATTATTGACAGAAATTTTAAAGGAAAAATATGTAACACTCATTGGCCAAATAGAGCAGTTTAATGACGTGAGAAGAACACATAACTTCCTAAAGATTCCACCTACAACCGGAAATAATTTGCCGCAGAGATTTTTGTATCCACAGGATGAAATTAATACCAATCCTAATACACCAAAGTTATCTGCTGGTGATTTGTTTACAGTTACAACGGTAAATTCCACGCCATATTAATTTATATAAAGTAGTAAGTTTAAAAGAGGCAGCCCTAAAAAAACTGCCTCTTTTGTTTTTGAGAAAATGCTATTACGACATTTAATTAAGCACAAAAAAAGCGGTTAAAAAAGGAATTAGGAAAAAAGGGCTTCGAAAATTGATCATCCAATTAGAATGAAATTTTGTAAAGCAAAAATGAAATGTACTTTTTGAGGGATAAATGAAAATCCTGTTGTGAAATTGCTATGCCTCATCTGTGTTTTAATTTACAATTGGTTACTTTTGAAAAAAAATTTATGGCTGATCAGAATCCTGCACCCAATCAACTCAATATAGAAATTTCAGAAGAAGTTGCTGAAGGTGTATACGCTAACCTTGCGATAATAACCCATAGCCATGCAGAGTTTGTAGTTGATTTTGTAAGTGTGATGCCGGGAACTCCCAAGAGCAAAGTTAAAAGCAGGATCATTTTGACGCCTACACATGCCAAAAGATTCATGAAGGCTATGATTGATAATGTGAAAAAATTTGAATCGATAAATGGCACTATCCAAGATATTGAAGCTGTTGAATTACCCTTAAATTTTGGCGGCCCAACAGCCCAGGCTTAACTCTATTTTTGCGCAAATTTGCCTTCCTGTTTGAAAGGGAATTATTTTTGAAATGTTTTAGGCAGATATCGTTTTTCTTGAATCATCAGTTCTGCTATAAAAGCCCTTCATCGGCAAAACTAAAATAGCCTTCTTCGCTTACAATAATGTGATCAATCACTTGTATATCTAGATATTTTGCAGCTTCTTTGATTTTTTGAGTGAGCTCTTCATCCTGCCTGCTGGGTTTTAAACTGCCGGATGGATGATTGTGGCAAAGCACAATGGAGGTCGCTTCTACTTCGAAGGCTTTCTTAAAAATTATTCTTGGATCCACAACAGTGCTGGTCATTCCACCTTTACTTATTATTTCAAAATGATTGATCTTATTGGCCTTATTTAAATAGACAACGGCAAATGCTTCATAAGAGAAATCTTTAAGGGTAGTTTTCAAAAATTCCGCAAGATCAAAACTCGAGCGAACCAGTGTTTTATTCAAAAAAGAGGACGCTTGCC
>JBBRSV010000058.1:0-27300 GCA_038245055.1 Chitinophagales bacterium
AAATGGATGATAAGGCCCGGAGAACAATCGCAAAGCCATATTAAAAGACTCGTTTTAAATATTGAATAAATGAAAGATAAGAGTACCATATTTATTTTTCTGGATGATGATCAAAAGCCCATTGCGGAATTTGTTTCACCGGTAAATTTTGAACTGGATACCCGTAAAATGGTGGACGGAAACCATACGCTCAAAATTGTAAGCAAAGACCCTACAGGCAAAGAGGGCCTTCGAGTTGTTCCCTTTGAAGTAAGGAACGGCCCATCTATTGCCATTGAAGGTATTAGAGAAAATGCAGTAGTAGATGGAGTTTTACCGCTTATGATCAACGCCTACAGCAAGGGCGATCAGAAAACATTTTTAATTGAAGGAAGTGAAACACCGCAGAGTATTCCATCGTGGGTATGGATATTGATTATAGGTTTTGCGGGTTGGGTATTGTATTACCTTATTACTTACCTGCCCATGAAAGAATAAAAAATAATGAACAACACAAAAGAAATTATATCACTGGAAGACATAAAAATGCTGGTAGATACTTTTTATGAAAAAGTACGAAAGGATGAATTGATAGGGCCGGTATTTGATGAAAAAATCCATGACCGCTGGCCGCAACATCTTGAAAAAATGTATACTTTCTGGCAAACTCTTTTGTTGGAAGACCGCACTTATTTTGGAAGCCCTTTTCCGCCACATGCTACTCTTTCAATATCTCATAGCCACTTTGAAAGATGGATGAAACTTTTTACTCAAACTGTTGATGAATTGTTTGCAGGGAGTGTTGCTGCAGACGCAAAATGGCGTGCAGGAAAAATGGCAGACTTGTTTGAAGAAAAAATAAAATATTTCCAGGAAAATCCTTTTAAAAGTTTAATATAATGAATGCTGTTATTTTTATCGTTACCTGCACTTATATATGGACGGGGTTTATAGCCGCTATTAGTTTTATGGAATCGTGGCTGAAGTTCAGGGCGCCAAACCTAACATTGCCTGTTGGTGTAAGCATTGGGAAATTGGTGTTTAACGCGCTTAACAAAGTAGAATGGACTTTTGCGATCATTGTGGGGGTTAGTTTATTTTTTTATGGTAGCGAAATAAAGTCATTTTTTGTTGAGTGGTTCCTGATAATAGTTGCTATCCTTATTTTCCAAACTGTATGGTTGCTTCCGGCTTTAAACAGAAGAGCAAAAGCTATCATCAGTGGAAAAAATTTAGCTCGTTCAAGCCTGCATTGGTATTTCACATGCCTCGAATTTGTTAAACTTTTATTATTGATCTTTTTTGGTGGCGGCCTTCTCAAAACAATAATCATATAAGAACAAGCAATAATCGGTTTATAATAAATCGTGCGGCTATGGATGAGTTAAAAAGTTTTATAAAGAAGCACACAACCATTGCGTTGTTGCATGCGGTGACGCCAAACAGCATAAGAATGCCCTATTTTTTCAGGAACTTTTAAATATGTAACAGTAAAATAAAATATGCTATGAATAAAAAACCTATTAAACGAAACGAAAATATTTTGAAGCTTTCAAAAGAGCATCATTTCAGTTTATTGTTTTGCTGGAAAATAAAACAAGGGTTAAAGAACGAAACAGCCACAAACCGGATTATACAATATGTGCAATATTTTTCTACACATTTTCTGATGCCTCATTTCAGGGAGGAAGAAGATTTTTTATTTGCGCTTTTGGATGACTCAAAGGTTGAAAAGGCAACAGAACATCATAAAGTAATAAATAGTTTGATTGCAGAACTGTCAAATAATAATGAAATCAATTCGCGGGAATTATTGCAAAAAATTGCCAACATGGTAGAGGAACATATACGTTATGAAGAACGCGAATTGTTTCCTTATTTGGAGAAAAAATTGAGTGATGACCAACTTGAAGCAGTTGGCAAACAATTAATGGACGAAAATACAGTATTGGGTAAGGATGAATACCAGGATGAATTCTGGATTAAAAAATAATGAATATTAAAAATAATGAAATGAAAATGAAACAATTGTTTAGCAACAGCCATTATAAAATATTAGAAGTTTGGTTAAAGAAAGATGAATTAATGCCCCTTCATAAGGCAACTTCCGATGCCTTTATTATAGTGAAATCCGGTACAGGGAAAATAATTTTTGATGACGGTGAAGTAGAATTGTTTCAAGGCGTCACCCAGGTAATTCCTGAGAATAAACACCACAAACTTCAGATAACCGGTACGTTTAATGCCTGCATAATACTTGCTTCTGAGGCTGAAATTAAATTCTTATGATGAATAGCTGCAGTACTATAAAAAAAGAACCTTCATCTAATATGGTTTCTCGCCCTAAAGATATACACGTAAAAGTATTATTGGGTGATGAAGAATATATGCTTGAAACATATGCAAATGAATACCGCAACTTAATGATGTTATTGTATGATAAAATTTATCTGGAAGATTTTGGAGAATGTAAAGGTATGGGCAGGTGTGGTACCTGTGTTGTAGAAATTTTGGAAAGTATAAACAATATGTCATGCACGGTAAGGAACGAAGAAGCGACTCTTAAAAAGACGGGCGTTGCGAATACTAATATCAGGTTGTCCTGCCAGATGCAGGTAAATGACGATTTGAAAAATGCAATTATTAGAATTTGCTGACTTTATTATTTAAAGATCTTTTACTAGAAGCCTGTTCAGAAAGATGTGCCTTGAATGTGAGAAGGAGAGTTTCAGTCATTGATGATTTGAACCAAAATTCCCTTTACAATTCTAAACAATGATACCACATTTTACACAAGCTGAAAAAGCAGTTCATTATCCGGCAGACAGGCGTGCTTATTTAGGTATGAAGCCATATATGAAGATCATACTGCTGGTACTTTTATTTGGCTCGATCGGTGCGGCCTGGCTGCAATACCTTGTGTTTGGTTTGCCAGTAAATACTTCTACAGCTTTTGCGGCTTTACAACCAGGTAGTCCTTTAGGTTTTCCTGTTTGGATAACACTAAGCCACTGGGTTAATTTCTTTTTCCTTATGTTAATTATAAGAAGCGGGCTTTCTATTTTGGTAGATCATCCCCGCTTGTACTGGAATAATAGCTGTAAACCCAACTCTTCATGGATACGCTTTACCCCCGTCAAGATACCAGTCGATAAAGCGTACACCGCCAAAGAAGATGCCCGCTACCTCAACCCCATAGCCGGTTTGCCGGGTTACAAGCATACTGTGGGTATTGCGAGAGTATGGCATTTTATCACCGTTCCTTTTTTTCTATTTAATGGTGCTGTTTTTATTTTCCTTTTATTTTATACAAATCAATGGGGACGGTTGGTACCTGTATCATGGCAAATAATACCTGATGCGTGGAATGTTTTTGTTCATTATGCCACCTTTAATTTTCCTGTTGAACCCAATGGGTTCTATCATTATAATGCTTTACAGCAACTCTCCTATTTTGGTGTAGTATTTATTTTAGCACCGCTTGCCATGCTTACCGGAATGGCTATGTCACCTGCCATAGAAAACCGCTTTCACTGGTATCCGAAATTGTTCGGTAACAGGCAAAGCGCCCGTTCCATTCACTTTTTAGTGATGATTGCTTATTGCGTTTTTATCATTATTCATGTAAGTCTGATAGCGGCCACAGGATTGGTGAGAAACATGAACCATATTGTGATGGGGACTGATAATGCGGAAAGCTATACCGGGCTTTATTTAGGAATAGCCATTATTTTGGCAACAGTTGCTTTTGCTTTTCTGGCGCACTGGCTTTCCTGGAACAAACAACGCTCTCTTCAATACCTGCAAGCGTCAGTTAACGGAAGGCTTTGGAAATACACCATAAACCGGTTTAAAGTTAAAGCCTACTATCAAAAAAAAGATATTACTTCTTACTTCTGGTTGAATGGAAAAATGCCGGAATCGGTGGAATGGAAAAATATGGCTGAAAACAACTTTGCAGATTACAAACTTAAAATAGGTGGTTTGGTAGAAAATCCTGTTGAGTTATCCCTGGAAGAATTAAAAAAAATGGGCAAAGAACAAAACATTACCATGCACCATTGTATCCAGGGCTGGTCCGGCATTGCGGAATGGGGAGGAGTATCACTGAGCAAAATCATTGAATTGGTGAAACCGGGTAATTCCGTAACAACAGTTGCTTTCTTCTCCTTTGGTGAAGGTTTATATGGCGGTACTTATTACGATACGCACACGCTCGACAACTGTATGAATCCTAATTCCATACTTGCCTGGGAAATGAATTACGAACCCCTTCCACTCGGGCATGGAGCGCCACTGCGGTTGCGGGTTGAAAATCAGTTGGGCTATAAGATGGTAAAATGGATTAGCTCCATTGAATTTGTACAATCACCAAAAAATTTAGGCAAGGGATTTGGCGGAAAAAATGAAGACGATGAATACTTTGATTTATTGGCAGATACTTAAAAAATAAAAAAATGGAATACCAATTTAAACCAGGCGATCATGTGAAATGGAATTCAGAAGCAGGACACGTTTCAGGGAAAATTATAAAAATACATACTGCCGATTTTGATTATAAAGGCTATACACATCATGCCACTAAAGAAGATCCGCAATATGCCATACAAAGCGACAAGACAAATCATGCGGCGGTTCATAAAGGGAAAGCGATTACGAAATTGAGTAAATAAATATTCAAATTAAAATACATAATTATGGAAATAAAAAATAATGAATCTACAGACTTAAAGCCTGAAGGAACCCGGTTAGTGAATGCTCCATTGGTAAGCATGGATATTCCGAAATTTATAAAACAAATAGAATGCGTATTGTATTGATTGCATTGCATGAAGATGCAATTGTTTTGGAAAAATTATTTTTTAACCCTGAAGTTGCATTAGTAGCTTGAATTCAAGGAAAATATGAACAAACCCTTGCATCAATTTTTCACAGAAGATCATCACCGCATTGATAAGTTGTTGAATAACGCCACTGAGCAACCGGGTGAAATTGATATGAATTATTATCATCAATTTCGAACCCGGTTATTGCGGCACATTAAAATGGAAGAGAAAACCCTCTTTCCGGCAGCAAAAAAAGCGAATCATGCAATAATGCAACAACTCATTCCAAAGTATCGGCTCGACCATGGAGCACTAACTGCTTTAATGGTGCCTCCACCTACTTTGTCTCTGATAAAAGTGATAAGGTATATTTTAGAAAAACACGATATAGCTGAAGAGGAGCCAGGAGGATTATACGATGTTTGTGAGGCATTGACTCAGGGACAAACGCGGGAACTTTTAGGCCAACTCGCGTATACAGAAGAAGTTCCAGTTCATCCTCCTAATCAGGCACCCAATGCATTAGAATCAGCCAGGCGTGCATTAGAGAGAGCGGGTTATGATTTTGATGAAATTGTTCGACTCTAACTAATAGTCAATTAACAAAATATCCAAAAGTGAAAATAAAAAGGAGCCATTTTCGTTCACTAAATAAATGATATTCTTTTGTTTTGATGAATCTCATTTTCTATTCTTCAATGGTAAAGCGCTACTAACAATTCCATGATTTTTATCATTTTTTATATTAATTGTAATGAGTTCTTAAAGAAAAAAAGAGGGGTAACTTTGCTTTCTGATTATTGAATTATCAAGTGTCACAGCCAATTTCGATTTCCGAAATAATTTAAATCTTAAGCCTTGTTTCTTCCTCTATATAATTTGCTAACTTTTTAAAAATTAAAATATTTTGAACAACGCCAATAACAATTCAATCACAGCTTTGCTCGGTCGCACTGATATTTATCTTATTGACCAGATAATGAAAGGAAGGTATGTGGAGGGTGATAAAATACTGGAAGCGGGATGCGGAGGCGGAAGAAATATGCATTGGTTTGTACAAAATAACTTTGATATATATGGGATAGACTCGAGTGAAGCAGCCATCGTAAATCTCAAAAATGAATATCCTACATTACCGGCGGAAAATCTCCGGATTTCCCTTATTGAAAAGTTGCCGTTTCCTGATAATTTTTTTGATCATGTGATCAGCAGCGCAGTATTGCATTTTGCAGAAAACGCTGAACATTTTAAAGAGATGATAGGGGAGATGGTTCGGGTATTAAAGCTTCATGGTGCTTTATTTATTCGTATGACATCCGATATAGGCATTGAAGACAAAGTGGAATTATTACCAAATGGCAATCACCTGATACCGGATGGCTCCATGAGGTTTTTATTAACAAAACCCTTACTTGCAGAATGCATCAAGCAATTTAATTTGGCTTTTTCAGAGCCACTCAAAACAGTAAACGTGGATGATATACGCTGCATGAGTACATTGATGCTTCAAAAGAAATAAGCATTTTTATAAAAATGATATGCGGAACCGGGAACTAGTCATTTTAAAAATGAATTTCATTTTTTGAGATTGTCGGATGCCTGATCTGTTATCCGTACAGCAAGGAAAAATTAAAAAATAATTTAATAATAAAAGTACTTTAATACTTTTATTATTTATAAATGCATACCTTTGTATTCAATTAACTTCTAAATAATATTAATATGGAAACTTTACTGGAACAGGAAAATATCTTAAATGTAACCTTAATAGAACCAAGGCTTAAGCATCCAACCATTTTTGAACGCTTTGACGAATTGATTTCTGGTGAGAGTTTAGTTTTACTCAACGACCATGACCCTAAGCCCTTGTATTACGAACTGGCCGCAAAAAGAGGAGAAATATTTTCATGGGAATATATAGAAAAGGGGCCGGAATTATGGAGGGTTAGAATAACTAAAAATATTAAATGTGGAATAAGTAATGATAATATCCTCGATGCTAACTTATTGGATCCGGGAGTAAAGCATGCCACTATTTTTTCACGATTTGATGAATTAAATCCCGGCGAATTCCTGGTGCTACATAATGACCATGATCCTATGCCTCTCCGATTTCAATTAGAAAATACGAGAGGAAATATTTTTACCTGGGAGTATCTCGAGAAGGGGCCTCAGTTGTTTAGAATTAAAATTTCAAAAAACAAAGTTGCTGCTGCAAATAACAAAACCGAAGGAAATACTGAAAAAGAAAATATTCTTAATGTTACTTTAATAGAGCCTAAATTAAAGCATCCGACCATTTTTGTAAAGTTTGATGAATTAAATGCTGGTGACAGTTTAACTATCCATAACGACCATGACCCGAAGCCACTCTATTACCAGCTTTTAGGCGAGAGAGGAAATATTTTTACCTGGGAATATTTAGAAGAGGGGCCACAGTTATGGAGAGTAAAAATTTCAAAAAAACTTTCCGAAGAGGGTGATAAAACCCTTGGTGAAATTGCTGCAAAAGACCTGTGCAAAGCAGAAGTATTTAAAAAGTACGGCCTTGATTTTTGTTGCGGTGGAAAGAAAACTGTAAAGGAAGCCTGTGCTGAAAAAGGGCTTGATGTAACGAAGGTAGAACAGGAATTACAAAAGGCGGATAAAGATATTACTCAATCCCGCCCTTTGCCATACAATGAGTGGGGCCTTGATTTTCTTGCGGATTATATTTCGAATACGCATCATAGTTATGTGAGGAAAACGATACCGGATTTAAAAACTTATGGTGCCAAAGTAGCAAGTGTTCATGGTAACATGCATCATGAATTGCATAAAATGAATCGCCTGGCTGATGAAGTATGTGATGAACTGGCATCCCACATGGTGAAGGAGGAGACTGTTTTATTTCCATATATAAAGAGCCTGGTTGCAGCAAAAAAAGATGGCACACCTTTGCAGAATACAAATTTTAAAAGTATTCAATCCCCCATAGATATGATGGAGCATGAACATGAGTCTGTTGGAAATAAAATGGTTGAAATAAGGAAGCTCAGCCGTAATTATTCATTGCCGGAAGATGCCTGCGCCAGCTATGCTTTTTGGTTTAAAACGCTGGATGAGTTTGAGAATGATTTACACCTTCATGTACATTTGGAAAATAATATACTTTTTCCAAAAGCGCTTGATTTAGAAAAAGAATTGAAGTAGGAAAAATAAGTAGAATAGTCGCTTAGGGTAGCGATTTGGCAAATGATGCGAATACGATGATACAGGAGTGTATAATGAAAGGCGCTGGCCATGAAGCTTTGCATAAATGGCTTGGGCCGATTTTAGGCCAAACAGGCGAACTAAAAGATATAATTGATACCGCCGCTGCGAGAAAATTTTTTGAGGCAGTTGACCATCGTTTAGATGAATATCATCAATATTTTGAATGAAGATGATTATAAATACTAATACGAAAATTGAAACACTTTTAAAGCAAAGCCCCGGGGCTTTAGAGGCTATTATAAGCATCAATCCCAAGTTTAAAAAATTGCATAATCCGCTGTTAAGGAAATTAATGGCTGCCCGCACAAGTATTGTGATGGCTTGTAAGATTAGCGGTAATAAGCCTGAAGAATTTTATGCAAAATTAGCGCCGCTGGGTTTTGAAATTGATCAAGATTCCGAACCCGATAAAATTGAAGAAAGGCCCACCTTACCCGCTTTTTTTACAAATATAAAACCAGCCGATGTAATTGAGTTGGATGTGCGCCCAATAATAGATGCCGGTAACGACCCTTTACGATTAATTACTGAGAAAGTGAAAGCGCTTCCCAATGGCGGTGTTCTTAAAATTATCAATAGTTTTGAACCTACGCCGTTGATTTTATTGCTGAAGAAACAAGGCTTCGAATATTACACAGACACGATAAATAACCAATTGGTGGAAACCTATTTTTATAAAAAGGAAGGTGTGGAAATTTCTTTAGATGAAACAACACATACTACAGATTGGGATAATTGCATGCAAAAGTTTTCAGATAGAATGCAAACTATTGATGTACGTAACCTTGAAATGCCGAAGCCAGTGTTAACTATACTTGATGCACTTGATAACTTGCCTTCCGAAACCGCATTATTTGTTTATCACAAGAGGATACCGGTATTTTTATTGCCTGAATTAAAAGAAAGAAAATTTGATTACAGGATAAAAGAAGTCAGCGATGGCCTGGTACATCTTTTAATTTTTAAGGAATGATATGTTGACGGCTTCATCCAATACAGCCCTTGTGAAAAATACGTCGTGGAAAGTAGTGGTTCCGTTTTATGTGTATGCGGCTATATCATTTTTATCTGCAACCATTCTCCTGTTTTTTTCTTCATCAGCGTTTACGCAACATTACTTTCATTCGCAAACACTCGCCATAACTCACGTTATGGCGCTTGGCTGGGGCACCATGGTAATACTCGGTGCCAGCCACCAGTTAATACCTGTGCTTATCGAGGGAAAATTGTATAGTAATGCACTGGGCTATCTTTCGTTTGTAACTGCCGCAGTTGGTATCCCGCTTTTGATTGTGGGTTTTTATAATTTTTATTTTGGATGGGTTACGCAGGCAGGCGCTATTTTAATTAATGCTGCCATATTATTTTACCTCGTAAACATTGCAGCTAGCATGTTGAAAAGTAAAAAGGAAAATGTACACGCAGTATTTGCCTTTACCGCGGCAATTTGGCTGTTCATTACAACTTTGGTAGGGCTTTTTCTTATCTATAATTTTACCTACAATATTTTATCGAAGAATTCTTTGACTTACCTGCCTTTGCATGCGCATTTCGGAATTATTGGGTGGTTTTTAATGGTGGTAATTGGCGTTGGTTCCCGCTTAATCCCGATGTTTCTTATTTCGAAATATGATAACAAAAAATTATTGTGGGGCATCTATTTTTTAATAAATTTTGCTTTGATTGGTTTTACTATTTGTTTTCTATACATCAATATAAATTGGTTATATCTCATTCCCTTGGCATTAACCTTAGTTGCTGTTTTAATGTTCGCCTGGTTTTGTTATCAGGCATATAAAAACAGGCTCCGGAAAAAAGTAGATGGCCCTATGAAAGTGTCGTTGCTGTCGGTTTTCATGATCCTGCTGCCTTTGATCATTTTATGTATCATCATTTCAGTATTGCTATTTTCAGTTAATAATAGCACGCTTGTGCTAACGTATGGATTCTGTATTTTCTTTGGATGGATTACGGCTATCATTTTTGGAATGACTTTTAAAACGTTGCCGTTTATACTTTGGAACAGGGCGTATCATGGCAGGGCCGGATTGGGTAAAACCCCCAATCCAAAACAACTTTTTAATCAGCAAATTTTTAAAGCAATGGCTGTACTATATCTGGCAGGATTTATTATTTTCATTGCGGGAATTTTTTTCAGTAATATTTTATTATTGAAAGTTGCGGCATCCCTGTTGTTTGGCGCTGCTATTTTATACAATGGAAATGTTTTTAATATGGTTTCACAAACACACCCGCAAGATCATGAATATAATTACAAATGATAAAGACAAGCTTGCTCTTGCAATAGTCGCTCTGCAAGAAGTAGACGACCCGGAGATCGCGTTAAATGTTGTTGACCTTGGACTGATTTACCAGGTTGATTTTGATGATGCTAATAAGAAAGTTTATTGCACCATGACACTTACCACACAATTTTGCCCGATGGGCGAATCTATTTCAAACGGTGTAAACAATGCACTGGAAAAATCTTTTCCTGATCATAAAATCAATGTAAATGTTATTTTTGACCCGCCCTGGAACTCCCAAAAGATAAGCGATAAAGGACGCGAATTTTTAAATAGTTAATTATGTTGAGTAAAACCTGCAAGACTGCTATAAAAGCTGTAATATATCTTAGTTCAAAATTTGAGACTAAAGAAAATGCGGGTATAAAAGAGATTTCGGAATTTATAAATGCCAGTGAACACACGGTCGGGAAAATATTACAAACCTTGGTGAAACAAAATATAATCAACAGCCTAAAAGGTCCGTCGGGCGGATTTTATATTTCCAAAGAACAACAAAAGCAACCCATTATTAATATAGTTGAAGCCATTGATGGTAAACAAGTTTTTAAAAATTGTGGATTAGGGTTAAGTAAATGTTCCTCCAGCCATCCATGTCCCATCCATGATGATTATAAAAAGGCCCGCGACATTATTTGGGATCTGTTTAGGAAAAAAAGAGTATTGGACCTTTGTGAACCAGTTCATAGTGGATTGGCTTATTTGATGGATTAGCCTAATGATCCCGTAATAAATTCTTTTTTTGCCAAATGATGTTTGATAAACTTATAAATGTTAATGAAGGACTGCTAAGTTTTCTAAAGTCAATCAAAAATTAAATTTTATTGCCATTAAACTTCATCAAATAAATTAAATTTATTGTAAGCAGGAGTTAAATGCATTTTCTTATAAAAATTAAGCAATTTTAAAAATCGTTCATGTTTATACTATGTAAGTATTCAATAAGAACTGACGACTAAAAATAAACAAAATGAAAAATCCGGATACATTGTGTGTGCATCCAATCAGCGATGAGGATAAACTGAAAGGTTCGGTTGCAACGGCTATCTTTCCTTCGGCAGCTTATAATTACCTGGATGGAGAATTGCAATACCCAGGCTTTTATTCTACCTATAATCAAAAAAGATTAGGCCAGGTTATGGCGAACCTGGAGCAAGGTCAGTGGGGTATGGCTTTTAGTTCCGGCATGGCGGCGATCACTACATCTATTTTATCGTTTGTTCAGCATAATGATCATGTTATATTTTCAAGGGATCTTTATGGTGGTACCTGGAAGTTTGCCGAAGAGGAACTTCCGAAAAGAGGTATTTCTTTCAGCTATGCTGGCAACACATTGGAAAGTTTTCAATCTGCATTAAGCGATAGTACAAAGGTGGTTTATATAGAAACGCCTTCGAATCCTCTTTTAAATATTTTCCCTCTAAAAGAGATTGCATCTTTGGCAAAAGCAAATGGGTTGATTACTATAGTGGATAATACTTTTGCTTCACCGGTAAATCAATTGCCGCTTGCTCATGGCATTGACATATCAGTTCACAGCGGCACAAAATATTTGGGTGGCCATAATGATCTTCCCTTTGGCGCATTAATTTCTAATAACCTAATCCATAAAGAAATAATTTTTTCAACTGCAAAAATCTATGGAGGATCGTTATCACCCTATCAATGTTATCTCGCGGAAAGAAGTTTGAAGACTTTATCCTTAAGAGTTAGTAAACAAAACGAAAATGCGTTAAAGCTTGCCGAATACCTGGAAGGGAATTCTCTTGTCAAAAAGGTTTATTACCCCGGGCTTCCATCACATCGTGATCATCAAATGGCAACTCAACAAATGCTTGGATTTGGAGGAATGTTATCTTTTGAATTAGATGTAAGCCCGGAGCAATTAATTGTGTTTTTAAAAAGCCTTTCCATTATTCAGCCTGCCTTAAGCCTTGGCGGAGTAGAGAGCCTGATTTGTTCTCCTGTAACAACATCACATAGAAACCTGTCTTCTGAACAGCGCCATAGCCTTGGCATACAGGATAATTTACTAAGGCTTTCTGTTGGTATTGAAGATGCTGATGATTTAATTACTGATTTGAAGTCGGCGATACTACATGTGACTTAGTCTTAAACCACGCACATGCTCTTTCCTAACCATTCATCACTTCCAGTATTGTAAATGTTTTATTACAGGAAGGCACTGTCCATTTTACTTTTTGCCCCTGGCGAAAACCGATTAACGCGGTTCCTATCGGTGCCATAATCGAAATATTTTTTTCCTACACGCCAGTAAAAATGTTATAGCAGTGAATTTCGAGTTTGCTTAAAGAGACATCTTTTTTTAATTTTTTTTCAAAGCTGCTTGTATTCTTTTTTGTAATTCGGGCACGGCTTCTTTCTTAAACCATGGATTTATTATCACCCAGTTTTGGTTTCTTGGTGACGGGTGTGGCAATGGAAAATAAGTTGGTAAATAAGATGCATAATTTCTTACCGTTTCAGTAAGGCTTCCTTTAAAATTGTTCTTTAGATAGTAACGTTGCGCATATTGCCCGACCAATAAAATCAGCGGTTTGTTTTCAAAATATTTAAACACCTGTGGATGCCATAACGGAGCACATTCAGGACGCGGCGGAAGGTCACCTGAGATTCCTTTTCCGGGATAACAAAAACCCATTGGCAAGATAGAAATGCACGACGGATCATAAAATGTCTCATTGCTCACATTCATCCATGCTCTTAATTTATTGCCGCTGGCATCGTTCCAGGGAATGCCGGTTTCATGCACACGCCTGCTCGGAGCCTGGCTTATAATGACAATTTTCGAAAATTTGTGTAACTGAACAACAGGTCTTGGCCCCAGGGGTAAATGTTCTTTGCAAACTTCACAACGCTGTATTTTTTTAAAAAGTTTATCCATTTTAATTGGCGATACGCACGCCATCATAAATATCAGATACCAAAACGGTTTCATCAATAGATTTGATGATAACAGTATCTGCAAGCGACTTATACTCTTCCAGTTCCCAATGACCATTTTCATTAAGCCTGAATATTTCTATATCTGTTCTTTCAGGATATACCAGTATATATTCTTTAAGTGTTGCTATATCTCTGTATAATTTAAATTTTTCTCCCCGATCGTAATTTGCTGTTGACTTTGAAAGCACTTCAATGATTACGGTTGGATTCAGCACATTGTAATCATCATCATTGAGCGTAATGACTTCTCCGCAAATGATAGAAATATCAGGATATGTAAATAAGGTATTCGAGGGAATGTGGATGCGCTGATCGCTATTGAACGGTTTACATTTTTTGCCTTTTAACTTATTAAATAGTATTCCCAAAAAATTTGTTGCAATAGTATTGTGCGGCACCTTCGCGCCAGACATGGTAAATATTTCTCCCCTATAATATTCATGCTTTTCCTCGGCCGCATTCTCCATTTTAAGATATTCTTCAGTGGACATTTTTTGTTTGCTGTACGCTACGGCGGGTTCTCTTATTTCCATACAATAAAATTACAAAATATAATGTACTCAAAGCTGATAAAGCTGTTGGCGAGAACATGATTCTCAGCAGCTGTTTTAAAATCAATCAATTGCTATCGTCGTGAAAATAGAAACATGCGGTGGTCATTTTTGAAATGAGAGAAGCCAATTATTTTTCATCCGACTCTTTTTCATAATTCAATTCTCCATCCACTATTCTTGCGGGTGCTGTATAAGGATGTTCTGTTGCTTTTTCAATTGCCATAATGTGCATCACTTTCCAACCTCTTAATTTTAAATAATCAGAAACCATGGAACGGTGACAGCGCCACCAAACTGCTTCGGAACACATGTAAGCTGTTCGCTTTTTTAGTGCAATCTTTTCCAGTTCTTGCATGCCATTTTTAAAAGCATCTGTTTCCATAAAGTCTGCATAACTTCTAAAAGCAACGTGGCGCCAGGCTGTATTTTTTGAATCGGGATTTGCTTTTCTTCTTCCGCCGAGATCTTTTATATGAACATATTCAAGATTGTTTTGCGGCAATGAAATTTCGAGTGCTTCTTTATTAAATTGAGGAAATTTTCTTGATCCGGGAAAACTCCTGATGTCTGCAACTAACTCTATGTTGAATGAATTAAGCATGGCAACAAATTCTTCCAGCGCACGGGTAGAATGTCCAATGGTCCATATTGTTTTATTTACTTCTATCATGGTTTATAATTCAACATTCGTTTGTTCTTGGCTTTTTATTCTTTCTAAAACTATACAGGCGAATTCGGAATTAATGGCCGCATCGTAATCTCATCGACCAAAAAATTATCAGGTGTTTCTATGAGGTGAATGATCAGGTCTGCAATATCTTTTGCCTGCAACATATTGCTGTGTGGTTGTATGCCAGATTCTTTAAAAAAATCAGTGTCGATGCTACCCGGATTTACACAGGTAACTTTTATTTTATAAGAACGAAGTTCTTTAAACAACGCTTCGCTAAAACCCTGCATACCATACTTAGTCGCGGAATAACCTGCACCTTCTGCCCTTGTTGTTTTGCCTAATATGGATCCTATATTAATAATGTGAGAAGCGTTTTCATTTGCCTTCATCAAAGGAACTATTTTGGCAGTTATATAAAAAATACCGTTCAAATTTGTATTGATCATTTCGTGCCAACGCTCTAACGGAAGCTCATCAATCTTAGTAAAATATCCTGCACCGGCATTGTTGATAAGGATATCCGGAAAACGGGAATCTGAAAAAGTATTTTGTATCCAGGTTGCAATATCATTTTGATCAGTAATATCCATACATACGGGAATAAAATTTTCTCCCAACCTATTTTCAGTATCATGCAGCTTTTCTGCATTACGGGCAAGTCCGTAAACCACTGCACCTGCAGCAACCAACGCGCCGGCAAGGGCAGCTCCTAATCCGCTGCTGGCACCGGTTATCACGGCTATCTTTCCATCAACATTCATTCTTTCAACTTTAAATTTTCATGCAATTTTATTGCGGATTATAGCTTCCAGGAACCGTGCGAAAACCAATTGCCAAACGATTCCATCCGTTTATAGCTACTATTGCCATACTTAATGCAACCATTTCCTTTTCATCAAAATGTTTACGAACTGAATCATATAAAGAATCAGGCACATCATTTTCAGAAATAACAGTGAGTGCTTCCGTCCATTCCAAAGCGGCACGTTCCCGTTCGGAATGAAAAGGAGTCTCACGCCAGGCGCTCAAAGCATACAGGCGTTGTTCTGTTTCACCTGCCTTACGTGCATCCTTGGTATGCATATCAAGACAATAGGCGCATCCATTAATTTGTGAAGCCCTTGTTTTTACCAATTCATACAACGGACGCTCAAGCCCGGAAGCCGCAGCATATTTTTCAAGTTCCAGCATTGCGTTTAAAGCATTGGGAGAAACTTTTGCATAGTTTAATCTTTCTTGCATCGTGTTAAGTTTATAGGATTATGGACTTTATTCGCAAATTCATATCCAGATTATTTTCAACTAAAAGACTATTATTTTTCCATGGGCTGCAGGCACATTTTGTGGGTAGATAGTTTAAGAACGTTACCCACCGAAAGTCCCTCTGGGCAATGTCATTAAGTTAAGGCATCATCTAATATTTTCTCGCAAAGAAAAAAAGAGGCAAAGTCGCAAAGAAGACATTTGCGCTTTATTTCCTTATGCATCCTGGCGTGAAATTTCCTTAACTTAATGACATTGCCCTCTGGGACTAAATAAAACATTCATGCTATTGCTACCACCGATTTGAGAGAAAATACCCGATTCTATAAATTTATCAGTATGTACAATCATTAATGCTTCTCCATTTCATCCATTGCAATTGTTGCGTGCGCATAAGCTGCACCGGCACGCATTTCTGCAGCTACCCAAATAGCTTCCATAATTTCTTCCTTGCTGGCTCCTTTTCGCATAGCTGTTTTTGAATGCGACCGGATGCAATATGGGCATTGCGTTACATGCGCTACTGCAACAGCAATCAATTGTTTTGTTTTTTCAGGAAGTGCGCCCGCCTCAAATACCGTCTTGCTAAAATTGCGCCAGGCCTCTAAATTTTTAGGCACTAATGCAGCCTTTTTATCAGCCAGTTCTTTGGTTGCAACCGGAAATAAATTTTCGTTTTCCATAATTTAATTTTTAAAATATTAATAATTTTTATACAAGTTCTGCATCCAAAGTAATTTTTATGCTTAGCGCTTTGCTCACAGGGCAATTATCTTTTGCACCATTCGCGCATTCCATAAATTTATCTTTGGTGATGCCCGGTATTTTTGCTTTAAGCGTTAAATGAGATTCGGTAATTTCAAGCTTATCTGCATTTACTGTCACCACAGCAGTAACATCTAATGAATCGGCTGTAAATCCTGCCTGTCCTAAAATAAGGCTAAGCGCCATCGCAAAGCAACCGGCATGTGCGGCAGCGAGTAATTCATCAGGATTGGTACTTTTGCCATCTCCAAAACGTGAATTGAAATCATATTTCGTATTATTCAATACGGCGCTTTGTGTTGTTATTTTTCCGTTTCCTTCTTTCAGGGAACCATTCCAAACTGCATTAGCGGTACGTTTCATAAAAATTGTTTTTAAAATATTAAGAAATAAACTTTTTTCAACAGTTCAAAAATGATCCACTGTTTTTCTATAAATGTTTTGAGGGTTAAAAAAATTATGCATTTCAGTGGCTATCCAAAAAATGCCTCAACACATACTGCAAAATTCCTCCGTGCCTGTAGTATTCAATTTCAATATTTGAATCCATGCGGGCAATGGCATCAAATTTAATTTCCGCTCCATCCTCTTTCCTGGCGATGACCTGCACTTTTTTCAAGGGTTTTATATCCTGTGCAATACCCGTTATTGTGAATGTTTCATTTCCTGTAAGGCCTAATTTTTCAGCGGTATCGCCATTTAAATATTGGAGCGGCAATACGCCCATGCCAACTAAATTGCTTCTGTGTATTCGTTCATAACTTTCTGCAAGTATCGCTTTAATACCCAACAGGAATGCACCTTTAGCCGCCCAATCCCTTGATGATCCACTTCCATATTCTTTTCCTGCCAATACTACTAATGGTGTGTGAGTATCCTTGTATTTAACCGATGCGTCATACACTGACATCTCTTCGCCTGTTGGTAAATATCTGGTATAGCCACCTTCTTTTTGCACCAGCTTATTTTTAATACGCACATTGGCAAAAGTGCCTCGAACCATCACTTCATCATTTCCCCTTCGTGAACCATACGAATTGAAATTTTCCTTTTTTACTCCGCGGTTTATTAAATATTTTCCTGCTGCGGAAGATTCATTGAACTGCCCGGCAGGAGAAATATGGTCTGTAGTAATGCTATCGCCCAATACCAATAAAGCTCTTGCATTGGCGATGTCTTTTAGCGGTTCAGCTTCGCCAGAAATATTATAAAAGAAAGGCGCTTCTTTTATGTAGGTTGAGCTATTATCCCACACATACAGTTTATCATCAGGAATGTTGAGGTTTCTCCATATTTCATTGCCTTCAAATATTTCTGCATAATTTTTAGCGAAGTCTTTTGGTGAAAGTACTTTGCCCATCACATCATTAATCTCATCATCACTGGGCCAGATGTCTTTTAAATAAACGGGTTGTTGATTGGGGTCAAAACTTATGGGCTCATTGATAAGGTCTATATCAATTCTGCCGGCAATGGCATACGCTACCACCAGCATAGGCGACATTAAAAAATTCATTCTAACCTGCGGATGAATTCTTGCTTCAAAGTTTCGATTACCTGAAAGAACCGAAGCCACTACCAGGTCATGTTCAGCAACTGCCTTCGCAACAAAAGTGGGTAAAGGCCCCGAGTTGCCAATGCAGGAAGTACAGCCATAACCTACTGTGTGAAATTGCATGGCTTCCAGGTCATCTAAAAGATTCGCCTTTTCAAGATAATCCGTTACTACTTTAGAACCCGGAGCCAAAGAAGTTTTCACCCAGGGCTTTGTTTTCAATCCATGTTCTCTTGCCTTTCTTGCTACCAAACCTGCACCCACCATTACAAAGGGATTGGAAGTGTTGGTACAGGAGGTAATAGCGGCAATAGCAACTGCGCCGTCAGCCAGCATAAAACTTTCTTCTCCGATAGTTACCCAAACATTTTTCATTCCATTTACAATAGTTTCTTCAATTTCAGGTTTAGGTGTTTCTTCTGCTTTTGGCTGCGTTACGGGCTGGCTGCCGCCTTCAGCAAACCAACGGCTCAATTGTTTTGGTTCAACATATTTACGACCATACGTTTCATCTAAAAGTGTTATAAATTTTGATTTGAAATCTTTTAATAAAATTTTATCCTGTGGGCGTTTTGGCCCTGCTACAGTTGGTTCTATTGACGATATATCCAGCTCTACTATATCAGTGTAATTAATATCTTCATTGCCTGTTCTCCATAACATATTTGCTTTGCAATAATCTTCCACCAATTGTATCTGTTCTTCGCTGCGGTTGCTCTTACGCATGTACTCAAGCGTCATGTTGTCAATAGGAAAATAAGTAATGGTACATCCAAATTCAGGCGACATATTTCCGATGGTAGCACGGTCGGGCACAGAAAGATTATCGAGTCCCGGGCCAAACACTTCAACGAATTTTCCAACCACTCCATACTTTCTCATTAGCTCTGCAATCGTTAATACCAAATCAGTAGCGGTAGAACCTAAGGGAAGTTTGCCTGTAAGTTTTAAACCAATTACCTCAGGCATTATAAAATAAATAGGCTGGCCGAGTAAAGCAGCTTCAGCTTCAATTCCTCCAACACCCCAGGCTACCACACCAATACCGTTTACCATCGGTGTATGGCTATCTGTTCCCACCAGTGTATCGGGAAAAATTTCTCCGTTTCTTTCTATTACACCTTTTGATAAATATTCCAGGTTCACCTGGTGGCAAATGCCCATGCCGGGAGGAACTACACTAAAATTATTAAATGATTTTTGCGCCCATTTTAAAAATTGATAGCGTTCTTTATTGCGCTTATATTCTTCATCCATATTGCGAGCATAAGCATATTCTGTTCCAAAATAATCAACCTGCACCGAATGGTCAATGATAAGGTCAACCGATACTAACGGATTTATTTCATCAGGGTTTTTTCCCTTCCTTGCTATTTCGGCACGCAATGAAGCAATGTCCACCACAGCCGGAACGCCGGTAAAATCCTGCATCAATACACGGGCTGGTTTAAACGGAATGTCTTTATCAGAGCCCTTCGGTTCCCAATGAAGAATAGTTTCAATATTTTCTTTGGTGATCGCAAAATCATCAAAATTTCGCAATGCATTCTCTAATAAAATGCGGATGGAAAAAGGTAGCTTACTAATATTATGTCCTTGCTTTTCGAGTTCGGTTAAACTATAATAAGTGAAGACGCTATTCTTAGTGGTGAGTAATTTTTTTACCTGATAAAGATCTTTGGACATGTTTGTAAAATTTAAATCTCCTTTATAAAAAATTTCTTTTAAAGGTAGATTCAATAAAAGACAATGATTGAATCTCTAATCGCTTCTAAAATTGTTCAATTACAATTTTGTCTTTATCTGCACCTATGTTTAAAAGAATTGCTTTAATACTTTCTATCATAGGATCCGGGCCGCAGATGTAGAAGTATTGAGAGAAATCTTTTATTTTTTCTTTGAGATAGCTTTCATCAATCTTTCTATTATCATATTTTTCTGATTCCTCATCGGTAAGTGTGTTGATAAAATTTTCACCCAACATTTTTTCAAACTCGTCTTTAAGAATAATATCTTTTGAGGTGCGATTGGAAAAGATCAGTTTATTATTACCAAGCTTCCCATCTTTTTGCAATTGTCTGAAGATGGCAATGTATGGTGTAATACCCGCTCCGCCTGCAATAAAAACACCTTCATCTTTATAATGAATGGCGCCCCATATATCGTGCAAAATCAATTCGTCACCTGCGTGCAACGTTCCTAATTTATTGGTCACGCCCTTGTGATCATCATAAATCTTAATGGTAAACTCAAGATGATCCCAGTCGTTGAGGCTGGTAAAAGTAAAAGGTCTTCTTTCTCCTTTCCAATCAGGAAGATTGATGACAACATCTGTAGCCTGACCGGGTTTATATTTATAAGAACCGGGTTTACTTACCTTGAACCGCTTTACATTGTGAGTTACATATTCTGTTTCCAGAATTTTTACAACATGTTCTTCATTTGGATATTCTTGCATAAAAAAAGTTTTAATTTTTTAGATTTTGTTTCTCCTGACTATTCAAAAATTTTCGGAAGCGTTTTTTAATTTTTATTTTCTAATATGAAAACTGGTATCCCGGTTGTACATCTTTTTCCGCAGCAAGTTTAACAGGAATAATAAATAGTGGTACGTTTGTGTGATGCAAAACCTGTTCGGCTACACTTCCCATTAATATTTTACCTAATCCTTTTCGGCTGTGAGTTCCAAGCACAATCATATCCACCCCCATTTCTTTAGCGGTTTGCAGGATGCATTCATCAAACTCTCCTTCTTTTAAAACAGTTTCAATTGTTTCATCACCTAAATGCTGTTTGGTTTTATCGAGGTAATTTTGGGCCACACTTTTTAATTCTTCAACAGTATTTGTTTGGACTACGTCCAAATTACTGAAACCATCAAACCCCATTATTGGTGAATAGTTCAAAGAAGAATAGTAAGTGGCATCAGAAGTTACATGCAGCAGAATAGCGTGAGCACCCAAAGATCTTGACAATGCATAACCGGCTTCTGCAATTTTTTGTGCGTCAGGATTATAATCAAGCGCAATTAATACTTTTTTCATCTTACACAATTTAAGTTTAAACTAAATTTCTTTTCTGTTATATGCACGCCACATAAAAATGCCAAATGTGCCGGGCAGGATTATGCAACAATTTTTATTTGAGCTGAAAGCTCAGATGCTTTTTGCCACTGATTACACGAATTTCCACGGACCTGCCTGACGGCAGGGAGGTTGAAATTTGCTGCACAAATTTGTCCAGCATAAAGTCTAATTACCAGAATCATCAGCTAAGCCATTCTTTAATAACAAGCGCTTCATTGTGCACTTCATCTCTTGCACCGTAAACCAATGTAACCACTCCCTGCTTCAGGTATTCTTTTAAAATGGCAACCTGTTCATTATTTTCATGAAGTTCCTGTTTATATTTTTTTATGAATTCACTCCACTTTTCGGGATCGTGATTAAACCATTTTCGAAGTTCAGTAGTGGGGGCAATTTCTTTTAACCAAACATCAACCTTCGCCTTTTGTTTTGTCAGGCCTCTCGGCCAAAGTCTGTCCACAAGAATACGCTTCCCGTCTTCTTTAGCCGATTTATCATAAACTCTTTTAATTTTCATTTTCAATTTTTACGCTGCTGATTTTAGCTGTTATGAATTTTTGTTTATACCAAAATTGCGGTTAGTGGAACACTGACCGCGGGCATAACGCTGTGGCCGGTGCCCCGCCTGCCAACTTTTGAAACGTAATAAGCAACCATTTGCTTTTTCCATTTTTTATCAGGTATTTACACTTGATAGCCTGCGCACTAATTTCTTTTCAATACTCTTTAATATCTTTTCATAGGCCTTATTGAATTTTTCAATACCCTCGTCTTCCAACTTTTTGGTTATGGTATTAATATCAATTCCATTTTTTATCAACTGATCAAGAACATAGGATGCTTTAGCCGGGTCGTTCTCCAAAAGGCTTTCTGCGTTTCCGTGATCATTAAATGCCCCGAGTGTTTCTAATGGGATGGTATTAATTGTTTCATTGCCTATTAATGCTTCCACATACCTTACATCGCTAAATGAAGGATCTTTAGTGCTTGTGCTGGCCCATAATACTTTTTGCCGTTTTGCACCTAAAGCCTGCAACCTTCTAAAACGTTTACCGGAAAAAACATCCTTATAAATCTGGTAAGCCTTTTTTGCTGATGCAATTGCCACTTCTCCTTTTAAAGCACTCATTCTTTTACTTTCCAGCATCGGATCAACCATTACATCAATACGGCTAAGGAAAAAGCTGGCCACAGATGAAACTTCTGAAATGGAGTGATTGGCATTAAACCTGTCTTCAAGCCCTGAAATATAAGCATCAGCAACTTCCCTATACCTGGGCAAACCGAAGAGCAGCGTAATATTAATATTTATTCCTTCGCTAATGCATTTTCTGATTGCAGGCAAACCTTCCTTGGTAGCAGGTATTTTGATCATTACATTTTTGCGGCCAACAGCTTTCCATAATTTTTCCGCTTGTCTTATGGTTCCTTCTGTATCGTGAGCAAGATGGGGTGAAACCTCAAGGCTTACAAAACCATCTTCACCATGGCTTTTCTTGTATATGGGTTTGAAAAGATCAGCAGCACGTTTGATATCTTTTACTGCAAGGCTAAAAAAGATATCATCTAAATTTTTATTTGTTTGCGCAAGAGTGGCAACGTCTTCATCATAATCCGGGCCGGAACTAATTGCCTTTTCAAAGATGGAAGGATTGGAAGTAACGCCGCTAATGCCGTCTTCTTCAATCAGCATTTTTAATTTCCCCGAATCCATAATTTCCCTGTCAAAAAAATCCAGCCAGATACTCTGCCCAAGATCTTTTATTTTCATTATTTTATTTTGTTTCATAATATGATTATTTTAAAATGTTATCATCTTTTATCAGAATTCTTTTATTGGTGATGCTTATGACGAAGTAGCCTCACCCCAACCCCCCTCTCCGAAGGAGAGGGAACAGAACCGTTGCCCGGAAAGAGTTTCATACAAGCAGCAAAAATTTCAGTCGGACAACAATGATATTCTATATCTCCTGAATCTGCCGAATCATCTGATTGGTAAATCTCCATTCATTATCGTACCAGGCCAGGATTTTAACAAGGTCGCCATCAACAACCCTTGTCATTTCTAAATCAATAACGGCGGCAAAGGAGCTTTGAACAATATCTGAAGAAACCAGTGGTTCATCTGAAACAGATAATACTAATTTATACCTGTTTGTTTTTGATTCCTCTATTAAAATATTATTGATTTCTTCAGCAGAAGTATTTCCTGAAGCTATAAAAGTGATGTCTGAAATAGAGCCAACGGTTACCGGTGTACGAATGGCAATCCCATCGAACTTTCCTTCAAATTTTGGAAGCGCTTTAATCGTTGCTTTTGCTGCTCCTGTTGTAGCCGGAACTAAATTCACGGCGGCTGCACGCCCCATTCGGGTCCTCTTTTTGTCCGGCGCGTCAATAAGTGATTGGGAGGCTGTATAAGCATGAACCGTATTTAAAATGGCTTTTTTTATGCCAACCCTTCTATCTATAATTTCTATAACCGGCGCAATGTTATTGGTAGTGCAACTGGCGCATGAAAATATGGATGGCTTTCCATCGGGCGTGTTTACAGGGTGTATTATTGTTAGTGTGTCTGCGCTTTTTGTTGGCGCGGATATTACCACATTTTTTGCTCCGGCATGAATATGTTTTTCAGCGTCTTCCCTTTTTGTAAATAAACCGGTGCTTTCTATTACAACATCTATATCCAGCTTTTTCCAGGGAAGTTTTGCGGGATCTTTTTCAGAAATAAATAAAATTTCTTTGCCGCCAATTTGTAAAATACTATCGTGAATACTGACTTCGTTTTCATACTTACCATACACGCTGTCATACTTTAATAAGTACGCTGCATTGTCAATGTTCATTAAATCATTTATAGCTACCACTTCCAATCCGGTTGTGTTTAATATTACTTTCAGCGCTGCTCTTCCAATTCTGCCAAAGCCATTAATTGCTATTTTTTTCATTTCCGATTACGCTTATACGTTATAAAAATTAGTCTGCACTTAACCAGCTTTAGAAATGCATTCAAAAAGATTCATCAAAAATCATTCTACAATTAATCTTCCTTTCATTACCACATGAATGCTGCAATAATAATCAGCGCTTTCAGTAACCACTAAACTCCAGGATTGTCCCGGGGCAAGTGGTCCTGAAGTCCAAAGCTTATTTTTTTCTTCTGTTACATCATGTGTTACAATGTCATGATTTGTCCAAACGACCGTATCTCCTTTTTGCACAGTAAGTTCAGCAGGCTGAAATTGCATTTGCTTAATTTCAACGTTATAAACTTTATGTATCGCTTTCTCAACTTTATGTACCGGTTTTTCAGGAGTTGAAGTGCAACTGTTTAAAAGAAAAATAAAGCACAACAGGTAAGCGCTGTTTTTAAGTATTGAGTATGTGTTAGCCATTATTTATTGAATTCCTTTTGTACCATTTCCGCATGTTCAAGATGGGTTTTGAAAAGGGGCAATGCAGATTGCAATAAACTTTTCAGCTCACTGTTAGTTGCATCCGGAATTAATACATTTTGAACTTCGTTGATTGCTGCTTTGTGATAGGCTACTTCATTATCAATGTAGGCTTTATTGAAAGCGTTGCCTTTTTTTGAATTAAGCATGGCTTTTGTTTTAGTTGCGCCCGCAAGAAATGATTTTGTGGTGGCATTATCTTTCGGAGTTACTCCCAGCTTCATTACCAATGCTACTGCCTGGTCAATTACAGACTGGTGGTCTTTCGCCATTGTTTCTGCAAATTTTAGAACACCAGCATTCTTTGATTTTTTCTTTGCAATTTGTGCGTATTCAATATCAATTTGGTTAGCGGTTACAGCAACCGAAGCAATTTCAGCATCTGTAAGCTTGGCATTTGTTTGACCAATAGCCGGCATGCAAAGCAATGATCCGCATACTATTGCAAATGTTGTTAACACGGCAATGGATTGTTTGATTTTCATCTTAGTTTTTTTTTGAATTATTTTTAATTAATAACAAGTGCAATCTACAGTGCAGGTATTAGTAGCAGGTTAAGTAGAAATTAGAAAGCGATTAGAATTTATTTGTGATATTAGAGTGAGCGGTCTGGGTGGGATTTTCTAAAGGGAGTTTTATCAGGTTGCATCTACGTTATTAAAAATTGTTTAATGTCTGAAACTTCTGCTTCACCAATTTGTTATCATTCATTTGCGATTGTTATTTTAAAATTATTATTTTCCCAATGTTGGGCATCTTGCCAATAAAAGGTAAATAGGAGATCCCCTTCATTGATAGCTTTTGTGGGTAAGTCGGCCGCATGAATGCCCAAACCTGTATCAAGGGTGGCTGTTTCATTCGTTGTTTTCCAGCCATCAACAGACCACCGGACTATTGCAGGAGATAATATTTCAATACGTAAAAATTTATTTTTAGATATTGAATTACAGGGATAATCAAAACGCCAAACTTCCCAATCTACTTTGGTTTTATTTTTAATATAACGCTCCTGAGTGTACAGCGGCATGTCAAAAACTTTTTTATGCCTTAAAGACCAACATAATTTAATATACTCTGCGTGAGCCCATACTAACGGTAAAGCCGATCCGCTGTGCTTTCCCAGGTAAAGGCCACGTTCGGGAATATCATCTGTGTCCCAAACTTGCTCAGGCAACAGGCCGTGATTTGCAAAAGCTTCCATTGTCTTTAGTAACGATTCTGCTTTTTCAAAATTACCCACTGCTATTTCGTAATGTGCCCGTTCGCCGGTAAGCAAAGGCCACGCTCTGCCTATACCAGTACCAGTATAAGGGCTGCCATCTTCATGTTCTCCATATCCATCATTATTATAGCGATGCCAGCAAGGCCCATTTGGCGTATCTGTTTTTAGTTTAGCGTCTATCACTTTAATAGTATTAAGAATTTTTGGATCATCAGCCGCACGTAACCCAAACCTTACTAATGCCAGTGCATCTACGCTCACCAATTCACTTATTGCCACAAGGACTTTATCTTCCGAATGGTTTTTTATCCGCATACTTTTCCCAATCAAATCTTTGGCTGCCAAACCTGTTGGATTAATCCGAATATAATAACCTTCAACGCCTACCTCTTTCGCCAAAGCAGTATCGGTAACATAAGTCCAGTACTCAATATTATCGTTCCAGTAATCAGCCGTTTCACGGCAGTAAGCAGCAATGCCGGGTTCATTATTTTTTTCAGCAAAATTGGCTGCTGCCAACAAAGCCGATATCTCTGTAGCCAGCGTAAATATGGATATTCCGCTTTCTTCCTCCCAGCGGTCCTGGCTTGTTGCGGGACCATACTTTATAATGTAAGAAACTGCTTTTTTAACTACATTCCAATAAGAGTGAATCATGTGTGGATCCAAAGCGCCGTTAGTACTGCATAAATTGACCAACAGAATTGGTAATGCTATTTGATCTATTTGAATACCTAACCCATTTGGTTTTCCTGATAACCACATATTCTGCGACCAATGTCCGTCTGGTTCCTGGGTTACCATCAGGTAATTTATTGCTCTGAAAGCATCAGTTTTAGAATTCATAGATAAAAAACCACCTGCAATTTGCACCAGGTCGCGTGGCCATACCAAATGATAACCACCAATATCATCATCGCCTTTTGAAGAACCCCACGGAATAGACATGCTTGCAATAGTGCCTCCTACGAAAGATTTTGACTCATGTATGCGTAATACAGCTGCACTGATGCGGGCAAGTTTTCCAAATTTATTTTGCGATACCTCCTGCGGCGCTAGCGAGTTTTGCCAATTCAGCCATTCTTTAATATAACGTTTTTTTGCATAATGAAATCCATCCATAATGCTTGCCCAGGCATGATGTCCGGCTTCAGCAGCATCGTGTCCAAAACCTACGGCCAGAACAAAGGAATTATCCACTCCTGCCAAATCTATTTCACCAGTCATTGCCACGTTCCCATTTTCAGCATGTTGATATTCCCATGTCATCGTTTTGTGTGCTTCCAGGTCTTTGTAGCCATCAGAAACACCGACAAATCCAACTGAACATTTTAACCATTTTTGAGAACTCGCCAAAGCCAATACAAGTCCATTTCTTTCAGCAAAAAGCA